>CAJOLG010000048.1 GCA_905235315.1 uncultured Solobacterium sp.
CCTGCAGGATGAGAAATCGGATGCACAGCGTTTGAGGAATTCTGTGAATCCCCGAGAAAGGAACCGATTCTATGATGTTTCGAATTCTGCTTCTGGGTATGGCGTTTCTTCCGGTTCTGTATGACCTGATCTGTCTGCGGATCACGGACCGGAAACGGCAGGAACCGCTGCCCGAAGAAGTGAGTGATGTATATACCGAAGAGCGGTGGAAGACATTTGCGGCACATAAGCATGAACTGAGAATCCCGCATTACATAACGCTGGGATGGTCTTTTCTGTTGGATGCCGTCATGATCCTATCTCCGTTTTTTGCCTGGATCGAGCGGCTCGCAGGCGGCAATGTATATACCGCCGTTGCGATAACGGTCCTGTTAATGACCCTGCTTCCGCTGATCGTCAATATTCCGGCTGACTGGTACTGCACGTTTAAGATCAATCAGAAGTACGGGCTGAACAAGCGCACCCCGAAGGAATTTGTGAAAGATACGCTGATTGATACGGTGGGGGGATTCGTGCTGGTGCTGGCGCTTTATGAACTGGCCTCATATACGCTGCTTCATCTGGACGGGTGGACGAATCATTATTCCGTTTCCACTGCCAGGGCATATCTTCTGACCCTCGGAATCACAGCCGGGCTTGTGGTATTTCTGTACTGTGCCGCCTGGATCTCCTGGCGGCTGATGCGGATGCGCTATGTATTTACGCCGCTGGAAGAAGGGGAACTGAAAAACAGCATCCTGGAACTGATAAAGGAAAGCCGCCGTCCGGTAAGAAAAATCGAGGTTTATAACGAATCCAGCAAGAGCCCGTCAAAAAACGCATTTGTCCTGAAAATGCCGTTTTACCGATCCATCGGTATTGCGGACAACTTCCTGAATGAAAACTCCCGCGATGAGCTGCTCGGAGTGCTCGCGCATGAAGCCGGGCATCTGAAACACCGGCCGGATATCCGCAATGTGCTGACCTGGCTGATCTACGCTTTGATGATTTTGGCTGCCGGTACAGCGATCCGGAACGGGTCAGAGATCGTGCACATGGAACAGGCAGCGGAACAGGCCTTCGGGCTCTCTCAAATCAATCCCGTTCTCAGCCTGAGTATCGTCTTCTGGCTGGCAGAGCCGCTCCTGTTTCCGCTTTCGGTGTTCCGCAATTATGTAAGCCGGTGTGAGGAATATGAAGCGGACCGCAACGCCGTCAAGGAAGGATACGGCGAACCGCTGATCCGGACATTCAAGGAAATCTCAACGGATGAGCTGGTCGATGTCAATCCGGCCGATGTGATTGAATTTCTTCAATACAACCATCCGGGAATGGTGCACCGCATCCGGGCAATCCGCGCCGCCATGCAGGAAACCGAAGGTGAAAAATAAAACTCACTTCAGTCGGAAGTGAGTGTGATGGCATCGATGATCCGCTGCCGGTGCTGCGGGGGAACCTGCAGTATCTGCATCAGGGTCTCAATATCCCATCCGGTAAGATCCAGCAATACCTGCGTATCGATAATGATGCGCGGTTTTTCTTTTTTATCAGCCATAGACAATGTGCTCCCAGTGCGGTATGACCCGCTTTCCTGAACTTATTATACGCCTGTTTTGGCCATGCCGTTAAGAGACGCAGATCCTTCATGATAAAATGGGAGCCATGGGTTTGAAAAAAACAAAAGCACTTCTGGCACTTGTGATCGGAATCATGATCTGGTCCGCAAGTTTTATCGCCATAAAGATTGCCTATCAGGCATTCACACCGCTGACCCTGTGTTTTGTGCGGACTGCGGCTGCGGCACTGATCCTGTTCGTGATCCGCCTGCTTCGCCATGAACCGATGACACTGGCCAAAGCGGACCGGAAGCCGGTATTTCTTTCCGCGCTGTTCGGGGTGGCAGTCTATTACACCCTGGAGAATATCGGGATCGCTCTGACTACTGCCGGCAATGCCTCGGTCATTACGGCGGTCTATCCGATTTCAACTCTGATCGTCGGAGCCATGTTCTTTCATGACCGGATCCGGATCAGTCAGCTGTACGGTATCCTGATTGCGGCAGCGGGCATCGTCATCCTGACGGCGGACCCGGTGGGAGGCGGCGGGAAAACCGCACTGATCGGAAATCTGATCCTGATCTTCAACGGATTCATGTGGGGTGCGTACAACTATCTGACACAGGCGGTCAGCGATCAGACGGATACCTCGTCCCTCACGTTCTTTCAGACGGCTGCCGGGACGGTTCTGCTGATTCCGGTGCTTCTCCTTGATCTGCCGATCACGATCGGTCCGATTACAGCCGCCGCAGGCGCAGCGGTGCTGTTTCTTGCGGCAGGCTGCTCGGTCGGCGCCTATTATCTTTACAATATCGGTCTGCGCGGTGTCTCTGCCGGCACCGCCGCATCCATGCTGAATCTGATGCCGGTGTTCGGGCTTTGTTTCTCCCGTCTTCTGCTTCACGAAACGATCCGGCCGCGGCAGCTGATCGGCGCTGCGGCAGTGATTGCCGGGGTGCTGCTTTCGATGCGGATGGACCGCAGCTGAAGCGAAAACCGAATTCGGACGTTTTTCTGCACTGTCCTTTGTACAGGACAGTGTTTTTCTGTGAATGGCGTAAGGTCAGAGCAGGAGGTGGAACCGATGAACGAAAATGAATGGAACATTACAGCAGAACCCGGTATCGCAGAACTGTCTCCCGAACAGACGGTGGCGGTGCTTCGGGCATTTATGAATGACGAAGAATCGTGGAGCACGGCAGAGAAAGCCGGCATTACGGTGCCGCAGGCAGAACAGTGCGTTATGGATCTCTGGAATATTTTCTCCTGGCGCAAACAGGTCATGTCCAATGTCTGAGCAGATCCTGCCGCACCGTACCCAGTGGCTGTTTCGGGATGAATGCGGAAACAAGGAAACCGAAGAACTGCTGCTGCGGTGTTATTGCACAGAGCTCGAACCGGCAAAGGCGGCAGCTCTCCTTGGGATGTCCGAAACCGAAGTGGAAAGCCGGTATCTTTGGATCGCGCTCTCAATCGCCCGCCTGGAACTGCACCGCCTCTCACAGATGCCAGGGTGACGGATCTCTCCGATCGGGTCAGCTGCGCGGTATAATGAAACTGCAATGATAACCCGGCTGCCGGGGGAGGAACGATATGCAGTTTACAGACATCATTGAAAAGAAGGCGGATGGGAAAGAACTCTCCACGGAAGAGATTCGTTTTATGATCCGCGGCTATACCGACGGGGTAATCCCGGATTACCAGATGGCCTCCATGTGCATGGCCATCCGGCAGTGCGGAATGACTGCGCGGGAATCCACTGACCTTACGATCGCAATGATGCACAGCGGTGACGTGGCAGATCTTTCCGATCTGCCCGGCATCAAACTGGACAAACACAGTACCGGCGGCGTCGGCGATACGACAACCCTGGTCGTTGCGCCGCTGGTTGCCGCATGCGGCGGCACCGTTGCCAAGATGAGCGGCCGGGGACTCGGGCATACCGGGGGCACGCTGGATAAACTGGAAGCCATTCCGGGAACCGATGTGGAACTTTCGATGGAACGGTTCTGTGAGATTGTCCGGACCATCGGGGTTGCGGTGATCGGACAAAGTGAAAACCTCGTTCCTGCCGACAAGAAGATGTACGCACTGCGCGATGTTACCGCAACCGTGCGTTCGATTCCGCTGATTGCCTCTTCCATCATGTCCAAGAAGCTTGCCAGCGGTGCGAATGCGATCGTGCTGGATGTAAAAACGGGCAGCGGTGCGTTTATGCGCCGCCAGGATGAGGCCGAAGAACTGGCAAGACTCATGGTGGATATCGGTACGATGGCAGGCCGGAAAGTACGGGCTGCGATTACGAATATGAATCAGCCGCTCGGCATGGCAATCGGGAATGCCCTTGAGGTGAAGGAAGCAGTTGAACTGCTGTCCGGGAATATTCCGGAAAATGATCCGCTCTTTGAAGTATGCATGGTTCTCGGCGCAAATATGCTGGAACTTGGGGGCCTTGCCCGGTCGAAGGAAGAAGCGGAGGCGAAACTCCGGGAGAAAATCTACAGCGGGGATGGACTCCGCCGTCTTCACTGGATGATTGACATGCAGGGCGGAGATGCATCGTATCTTGATCCGGACCGGATCGAAGAACTGGTTGCGGTCCGCCGCCGGATCGCCGTTCCTGCGCCCAGAGACGGGTATGTGACCGGGATGCAGACGGAAGGACTCGGGATCGCGGCGCGGCTTCTCGGTGCCGGACGGGAAACGAAGGGACAGGCAATTGATCCTGCGGTAGGGCTCGTCATGCAGGTGAGGTGCGGCTATCATGTGGACGCAGGAGATCCGCTTGCGGTTCTCTATGTCAACGATGAGCGGAATCTGGATGAAGCAGAGGCGATGGTCCGGACGTCTGTCTTTATCGAAGACGATTACCGCCAGCCGGAACCGATGGTGCTGGGAGTGATCGAATAATATGGAAATCAGAATTCTGGAACTGCTCGACGGGGCGCGGAAGGCAGAAGGGACCACCGTCATTATTGATGTGTTCCGGGCGTTTTCGCTGGAACCGTTTGTCCTTGCACAGAATGCCGCATCGCTGACTGCGGTCGGCGAGGTTGAAACCGCCCGCCGGATCCGCCTGCAGAATCCGGAAACGGTTCTGATCGGAGAACGCCACGGCCGGAAGCTGGAAGGGTTTGATTACGGCAACAGTCCGGCTTCCGTATGCGGTGTGGATTTTACCGGGAAGGATGTCGTGCATACGACTTCGGCCGGCACCCAGGGACTTGCGGCTGCGGTGCGGGCGGACCGGCTGTATGCCGCTTCCCTGGTAAACGCTGCGGCGACCGCAAAGGTGATCGCGGACGCGGATCCGTCCTGTGTAAGCCTTGTATGCATGGGCTGGGAGTGCCGGCGGAATACGGAAGAGGACCTGCTCTGTGCGGAATATATCCGGTCGCTGCTGGAAGGAAACGGGATGCCGGATATCCGCAGCCGGGCGGAAGATCTCCGCTTCTATGAAGGAAAGAAATTCTTTGACCCGGCGCAGGCAGAGGTGTTTCCGGAACCGGATTTCTGGCTGTGCGTGGATCCGGACCGGTTTGATTTCGCAGTGGAAGCGGAACCGTGTGATAATGGATTCCGGATGAAGGCGGTAAAACCAATATGAAAAAGAAGTACTTTTTCTTCGATATTGATGCGACTTTGACCGATGACGCCACCCATAAGATCGTCCCGAGTGCCGAGTGGACGCTTCATGAACTGGAGCGGAACGGACACTTTGTCTCCATTGCGACCGGCAGAGCCCATTACAAGACGGTTTCGTTCACCGATCCGATCGGGATTTTCAACCTGGTATGCTGCGGCGGGGCATGTCTTGTCAAAGACGGCATTACACTGGAAAATATTCCTTTGCCGAGGAACGCGGCCCTGGAACTGATCCGCCGGGCCGAGGAAGCAGGACTCGGATATGTGCTGATGCTGGATGACAGCGACAAGGTCTATATGAAGGACTTCAAGTTTCTGGAACAGGCCGGAAGGCGCACGGAGCTGACAACCTATATCTATGATCCGGCTCTCGATATCGCGGCCATCCCGGAATTCTTCAAGATCTATATTGCCGTGTCCAAACAGGAAGAACCGCGGTTTGACTGGATCAATATGCACGGACATCTGCGGATGGGCCGGTATCTGAACTATCAGTATGATGCCAAGAAAGACGGCATCATCCGGATGATGAAACTCCTGAACGCACCGCTGGAGGATGTTGTGGTATTCGGGGATGCGGTGAACGATCTTGTAATGTTTGATCCGATGTGGACCAGCATCGCAATGGGAAACGGGATGCAGGAACTGAAGGATAAAGCGGATTATGTGACGGCAGACAATACGGATGACGGCATTATGAAAGCGTGTCTCCATTTCGGATGGATCGACCGGGAGTTTGTGCCGGAACAGTAATATTTTTCGTTGTCACAGTGGTTTGACTATGGTAATATATTGCTTGCGCGACTGCGCATCATGTGCTCCGCTGGCCGGTTCGGGACTATGAGCGGATGATTATCGGATTGTTATAAGGAGAAAAAAGATGAGACTCGATTTAGTTGACAAGATCACGAAAGATCAGATCCGCAACGATGTTCCGGACTTCAAGCCGGGCGACACACTGAAGGTGTATGTACGTATTCGCGAAGGTGAAAAATCCCGTATTCAGATGTTTGAAGGTGTCTGCGTTGCCAAGCGGAACGGCGGCATCGGCGAAACATTCACCGTCCGTAAGATTTCCGGCGGTATCGGTGTACAGCGTACATTCCCGGTGAACTCCCCGATCATTGATCACATTGAAGTTACCCGTCACGGTAAGGTAAGACGTGCGAAGCTGACATACCTCAAGGGCCTGTCCGCAAAGAATGCGCGTATCAAGGAAGACCGTCGCTGAGACTTCATCCAAAAGCTCTCGTTCATTACGAGGGCTTTTTTCATGCGTTTCGGCATGGGAATTCAATGCTATAGTTAAAGTGCTGAGTAAGAGGAAACCATTATGACAAATGAAGAAGAAACCGTTGAAAAGATCGTTCTTCCCGTCCCTGAATCATTGCTGGAGGGGCTGAAGGACGCAGCAGGCAAGGCGGATATTACGGTCAAGGAATACATACTCCGTCTCATCGATCAGGATATCCGGCGAGCCAAAACCGGAATCCGTCCTGAAACGCTTGCGGCGGTACTGCGCGAAGACAGCGAACTGTCACACCGGCTGCGGGATGCGCAGCGGGAGTTTGATCTTCTGACAAAGGAGCAGGCGCAGGAAACCGTAAACATGATCGATGCGAAACTGGATAATGATCTGCAGAAAGCACAGGAGATCCAGCGGGATGTTCTGCCGCGCATCGCAAGGGAAAAGGAACGCATTCTGAATGAAATCCGGGACCTGTTGGAAAACAGAGAGTCCGAAGAAAACGGATCTTCCTTATGAACGCAGGGAGAAGGCGGAATGCCTTCTTTTTTATTTGTCTTTGAAGTTTAGAAAAAATAAACAAAATGTTTAAAGTTATTGTTGTATTTCCGGCCTGTTTCTGTATAATGAATCTTGGTTTTGTGATTCCGAAACATTTGTTTAGTTTTACTAAACAAAAGAAAGGGGGATGCCATGGATATCGGAAAACGGATCCGGCAGCTTCGGATCCAGAATAACCTGACCCTGGAAGAACTGGCTTCCAGAACGGAGCTCACAAAAGGATTCCTTTCCCAGCTTGAGCGGAATCTCTCCAGTCCGTCGATTCAGACACTGGAAGATATCACGGAAGCGCTTGGGACGACAATGGCGAACTTCTTCACGGAGGATGCGGCGGAGCAGATCGTGTTTACCGCGGAGGATGCGTTTGTGGATGAACGCAGCGGCTACACGATTCACTGGATCGTACCGAATGCGCAGAAGAATGCGATGGAGCCGATCCTTTTGGAAATCGAACCCGGCGGGAAAAGCGAACCGGTCTATCCCCACAGCGGGGAAGAATTCGGGTATGTCGTGTCGGGGCGGATTGTTCTCATGAGGGAAGGCAGTAAAAAGGGGTTCACGGTCCGAAAAGGCGAAAACTTTTACATTTCAGGCAGAGACGTTCACTGGCTGGAAAACAACGGCAGTTATCCGGCAGCGGTGCTTTGGATCAGCACCCCGCCGACATTCTGAAACAGGGGGGATAGAATTATGGCTAAAAAATTGATTCAGATCCAGAATGTTGTGAAGACATTCGGCAAGCAGGTCGTTCTGAAGGGGATCTCACTCGACATTATGGAAAACGAGTTTGTTACACTCCTCGGTCCGTCCGGCTGCGGAAAAACAACGTTACTTCGCATTATCGCCGGATTCCTGGAGCCTTCGGAAGGCAAGGTCATCATGGACGGCGAAGACATTGCGAACGTTCCCGCATACAAACGGGACGTCAACACGGTTTTCCAGCATTACGCATTGTTTCCGCATCTCGATGTGTATGACAATATCGCCTTCGGCCTGAATATCAAGAAAATGCCGAAAGACATCATCAACCAGAAAGTAATGCGCATGATCTCACTGACCGGTCTTGAAGGGTTTGAACACCGGGATGTCAGTCTGATGTCCGGCGGTCAGCAGCAGCGTGTTGCGATTGCCCGTGCGCTGGTCAATGAACCGCGGGTTCTTCTTCTGGATGAATCGCTTTCCGCACTTGATAAAAACCTCCGTAAGGAAATGCAGCTGGAGCTGAAGGAAATCCAGCGCGAAGTCGGAATCACCTTCGTTTTCGTTACCCATGATCAGGAAGAAGCCCTGACCATGTCCGACAAGATCGTTGTCATGAAAGACGGTGAAATCGAGCAGATCGGGACACCGCTTCAGATTTACAACGAGCCGATCAATGAATACTGCGCACGCTTTATCGGCGACTCCAACATTATTGACGGAGTTATGAAGAAGGACCGCCTTGTATCCTTTGATGACGCGGACTATGAGTGTGTTGACTACGGATTTGATACGAATGAGGCAGTTGATATCATGATCCGTCCGGAAGATATCCACATTGTGGAGCGCAACCGCGGTCTGCTCAACGGCGAAGTGAAGTCGATCCTGTTCAAAGGCGTTCATTATGAAGTGGTTGCCGAGACAAGCTCCGGTACTTCCAAGACCGTCACAATGCATGTTACCGATGAAAAGGTAATCGTCAATGAGGCCGCAAAGGAAAAGATCAGCGCGACTTCGTTCTCCATGGATATTGAAGACGTTGCGACGCTTTCCGACGGCGAGATCATTGCCCGCGCAAACGCACAGGCATGGAACTTTAATGATGAGGATATCTCGATCTCCCGCATCACGCATGAAGTGAAAGGGGAGCCGGGTGTGTATCCCTGCCGGCTCAGCACCGATAACGGTACGGAAATCACCATCAACATCAATGTTGTAACTCCGAAGGCAGTTGAAGATACGGCCAACGAAGAGAGCATTCAGGCATTTGATTTCTATACCACAGTTACCGACATCCGGGAATCCGTTGCGCTGGATACCGACCTGATCCGCTGGGCGGATGCTTATGCGTGGAGCACGGAAGACCAGTCACGGGTAGAAATCTGGGATGTAAAGTATGACTTCGATGATGAAACAATCACCGAAGGAGATTACCAGGTAACGTTCTCCACACAGGGACGCGAACTCAAGATCGAGACGACAACGAAGATCGAAGAGGGGCAGCGAATCGGCCTTTTCTGGAATCCGGATGATATTCACGTCATGCGGAAGATGGGGTGACGGCGATGAAATCATTCTCCAAGATGGTCTATCCGTATGTGGTATGGGCAACGATCATGATCATCTTTCCGATGCTTATGATTGTGCTGTACGCATTCTCGGTGGAGGGCAATTCGGTTCTGACCTTTCAGTTCACCCTTCAAAACTTCGCACGCTTCTTCTCGGATGAGGTACTTCCTGCCGTTCTGTGGCGTTCGCTTCGCATGGCGTTTGTGACGACGTTTATCTGTATTCTGATCGGGTATCCGACCGCGTATGTCATGGCGAAAACCTCGTCAAACAAACAGGCGGTCATGGTGCTGCTGATCACGCTTCCGATGTGGATCAATATGCTTGTGCGCACATACGCATGGCGCGGTATTCTCAGCCATATGCATATGAGCGGTGAGATCAAGGTTTACATCGGTATGGTATACAACTTCCTGCCGTTCATGATTCTGCAGATTTACACCTCACTTTCCAAGATCGATCCGGCGCTGATTACGGCGGCGGCTGACCTTGGCGCAGACGACAGGCAGACATTCCGCCGGGTAATCTTCCCGCTGTCGCTTTCCGGCATCGTTTCGGGAATCACACTCGTAATTCCTGCCGGCGGTATCGTCATTCTTCATTCCCAAGTTCCTCGGCGGCGGACGGTATGTCCTGATCGGTAACCTCATTGAGGATTACTTTATCTCCACCGGTGACTGGAACTTTGGCTCGGCAATCAGCCTGATCATGGCAGTCATTATTCTGATCTCCATGTATATCACGCGCAAGCTTGACCGCCAGCCGGCGGAACAGGAGGACAACTGATGGAAAAGAAAACAGGAATCTTCCAGAAAATCTGGTTCTGGCTCATCATTGCCTTCTTTTATCTGCCGATCTTCTACGTGGTGCTGTTCAGCTTTAACCGTTCCAAGTCGCTGACCAACTTTACGGGATTCTCGCTCCGCTGGTACCAGCGGATGTTCGAAAGCCGCCCGGTACTGGAGGCGATCGGATATACAGTTGCCTGTGCGGTAATCGCAACGGTTGTCTCGACGATTGCCGGAACGATCACTGCGATCGGTCTCTCCAAATGCCGCAAGGTTCTCCGCGAAGCAATCAATCAGGTGAACAACCTTCCGATGCTGAATCCGGATATCGTCACCGCGATCGGCTTCATGCTGTTCTTCACATCGCTCCGCATCAAGGCCAGTTTCTGGACGATGGTGCTTGCACATATCACATTCTGCATTCCGTATGTGATTCTCTCGGTTACTCCCAAGCTTCGCAGTCTTGATCCGAATATGCCGGAAGCTGCGATGGATCTTGGCTGCACACCGCTCCAGGCGCTCTGGAAGGTCATTGTTCCGCAGATCAAGCCCGGCATCATCTCCGGTGCGCTGATCGCATTCTCGATGTCCTTCGATGACTTTGTCATCTCGCTGTTCACGACCGGTCCGGGTGTGACGAATATTTCGATCTATGTCTACGGAAACGTAAAGCGTGTCAATCCGACAATCAATGCGCTTTCCGCAATTCTTGTCTTTGTCATCACAGCAGTGCTGGTCATCGTCAATGTCATTCCGATGATCAGAGAACGAAAGGAGGCCCGCAATGCGTCTGCAGCTGAGCTGGAAGCCGCTAATCGTTAGTGCACTTGCGGCGTGCACACTGACCGGATGCAGTTCATCCGAACTGCCGGAAGATGCCGTCATCATCGATTCGATGAAAGAATACGGCTGTAACACCCTCAACGTATACAATGCCGGTGAATACATTGCGGATGAAACGGTTCCGATGTTTGAAAAACTGTATACCGCCCATGTAAACTACGTGACATTTGATTCCAATGAGATGCTCTATACACGTCTGCTCGGCGGCAGTCAGTATGATGTTCTCGTGCCCAGCGATTATATGATCGAGCGTCTCATGAAGGAAGAAATGCTGCAGCCGCTCGACAAATCCGTAATCACGAATCTCGAAAACGTGGACCCCGAGGTTCTTGAAATGCAGAAGATCTTCGATCCGGAGCTGGAATATGCAGTGCCTTACTTCTATGGCTCGGTCGGCCTGGTATACAATAACCAGATCATCAGTGATGAAGAAATCCAGCAGAAGGGCTGGGACATCCTGCATGATCCGAAGTACAAGGGAAGGGTATTTGCCTACGACAGCCAGCGCGATATGTTCATGATTGCCTTTAAGGCACTCGGGTATTCCATGAATACCGATGATCCGACAGAGATCCAGAATGCCTACCAGTGGCTGCTTGACATGAATACGCTCGTCGAACCTGCATATGTGACGGATGAAGTAATTGACGGCATGGCAAACGGCGAAATGGATATTGCGATCATGTACTCCGGCGATGCGGCATATGTCATTTCCGAAAACTATGATATGTCCTATATTGAGCCTGTCCAGGGAACAAATATCTGGGTTGATGCGATGGTCATTCCGGCCAACAGCGCATGCCCTGCACTTGCCAATCAGTTCATCAACTTTATGGCAGACAATGATACCGCAATGAACAACAGCGAATTTGTCGGCTATACCAGCGCAAATACGGAAGTCCGGGATTATCTCGGCGGCGAGGAAGGGGACTTCTTTGAAAACAGCGCATATCTCCCGCGCAGCGGATATGAAGCGGATGAAGTGTTCCGGTTCAATGCCAAACTTACCAAACAGCTCAATGAGCTTTATACAAAGGTAAAGATGAGCATCAGCTGATCCTGCGACAATCACAGTACAGAAAGGGATATGTGCAAACGCATATCCTTTTCTTTCTTTTATAAGAAAAAACATTCATATATAATCTTTTATGTTATGAAAAATCAACCGTTTAAAACAACAGAGCGATACAGCCTGAGAATCGGCGTGCTGATTGCGGCACTGCTGGTTTTTGATGCACTCGTGCTCGGATTCGGCATCCGGCGTTCGAACAGTGTAAAAAATCCGGGAGACAGTGCCGATGTCCTTACTCCCGCGCCGACGGTCTCTGCGACAGCCGCCCCGGTGCCTGCGCCGACGGAGGAGCCGATCAATGTATATAAATCCCTCCTGAATATCCCGTATGACCGTACCGGATATGAAGCGGCGAATCCGAATGACGGCTTCACAAGCGAATGGGTGCCGTCCTCGGAGGAAGGGGCCTATGTCGAGACCGCAAATACGCCGGAGACGATTGTGGCCAATGTCAACGCTGCAGGTTCTTCCGTTACCTCTGCGGCTGTCAGCCGCTGGGGAATTCCGTTTGAATCCGGCAAGAGCTATCATATCTATCTCAATGCGGCTTCCACGCTGAACCGCAGTATCCAGATGCGGGCATATAACGGGGATACCGGAGTTTCGTTCGGATCCACACTGCTTTCGCTGAATTCCGACCTGAACTATTTTGAATGGAGTTTTACCGTCCCGGCAGGAGCCGGCGGTTATAACGGCGTTCTGTCCTTTGATCTCGGCAATAACGGGGTTACGGATCCGCATACGGTTACGATTCATGCGCTCCGCATTATCGGCCAGGATG
Organism: uncultured Solobacterium sp.; assembly: GCA_905235315.1. GTDB lineage: Bacteria > Bacillota_I > Bacilli_A > Erysipelotrichales > Erysipelotrichaceae > Bulleidia. The sequence goes on from CAJOLG010000048.1 coordinate 12,740, forward strand.
ACAATAAAGCAGTACGCGTAAATCAGCTTGGCTATCTGACCACGGAACAGAAACGCTGCACGTTTATTTACAGCTGCGGAGATCTGTTTGACGTTGTAAATGCAGAAACAAATGAGATTGCCTATACCGGAGCGATTGTCGGCCGGATTGAGGATGGGTATACCGCAGAAACGGATTACTACGGCGATTTTACAAACCTGCGCTTTCCGGGAACCTATTTTATCCGGACGCAGAACGGCCTGATCTCCCAGCCGTTCGTTATCAGCAGTGATCCGTATTCGGTACTGCAGGGTTCCGCAATCCGCATGCTGAGTTATCAGCGCTGCGGTCAGGAGCTGACAGAATGGGCAGGGGCGCTGGCACATCCGGCATGTCATACCGGGGAAGCGAACTTCTATCTGACCGATGTCATGAAAGATGTCACCGGCGGCTGGCACGATGCCGGTGATTTCGGACGCTATGTACCGACCGGCACAAAGGCCGTCAATGATCTGATGCTGGCATATCTGACTGCACCGGATGAGTTTACGGATAATATCGGCAGTCCCGACAGCGGAAACGGGATTCCGGATATTCTGGATGAAGCCCGCTATGAGATGGAATGGCTGCTGAAAATGCAGCTCGAAGACGGCAGTGTCTACTGCAAGGCAACTTCCGCAGGCTTCCCGAGTGATTCCACTGCGCCGGAAAATGATACGCTGCCGGTTCTGCTCTTTGCGCCGGATACCGTTTCGACTGCCGATGCGGCCGGGAGCTTTGCGATCGCGTCGATGGCCTTCCGGGAGATTGACGCTGCGTTTGCGGACCGCTGCCTTGAAGCGGGAAAGAACGCAGAGCGGTATCTCAGCCATCACAGGGACTACAAGCTTACGATAAATCCCCCGGATGTCAGTGCCGGCCAGTATCTTGATGAGTCGGATGCGGACGCCCGGTTTACCTGCAAAATGGCACTGTATGCCGCAACCGGTGATAAGCACTACGCAGAAGATGCGAAAGAGATTTATGAAGAAGATGACTCGGTCATCAATTCGGTTTCCTGGAAAAGCAACGGCATCTTCGGAGCCTACCTGTTCCTCACTGCACCGAATGCGGAAACAGATGATCCGGAATTCTATAAGGAGATTCTCGGACGGCTGAAGAACGCCGCAGACGGGATGGTAAGCGCGGCCGGAGGGTCTGCCTACGGTGTTTCAAACATTATGTATGAGTGGGGCAGCAACTCCTTTGTGTGCAATGACGGCATTGTTCTTGCGATGGCCTATGATGTGACCGGAGAGCAGACATATCTGCAGACGGCAATCGAACAGCTGAATTATGTGCTCGGCAAGAACAGCCTGGACTACTGTTTCGTATCCGGGTTCGGAACCCGCTCCCCGAAAAACCAGCATAACCGTCTTACGGTCTCCAAACAGACCATGATGGAGGGAGCACTCTCCGGCGGACCGGATGCCTCCCGCGAAGATGACGTCATGGAGGTCATGCCGGGGAATACCCCGCCCGCAAAGATGTATAAAGATGATTATCACAGCTATTCCACAAATGAAGTCGCCATCTATTACAACTCCGCTCTCATTTATCTGATTGCGGCCATCGAATAAGCATGGAATTCCGTTCGGGCAGATCATCCGGTCTGCCCGAATTATTATTGTTGAAAAGATCCGCATGGTGTTATAAAATGATTTGGCATTGAAGGATGGTTCCTTAGCCAAGTGGTAAGGCAACAGACTGCAACTCTGTGATCGCCGGTTCAAGTCCGGCAGGAACCTCCAATTTTTTTATAGATTCGGGGACATGGCGGAATCGGCAGACGCAACGGACTTAAAATCCGTTGGTGGCAACACCGTGCGGGTTCAAGTCCCGCTGTCCCCAGTACACCAAAACCGCATAACCATGCGGTTTTTCTTCGTTTTTGGGTATTTGATCAGAAAGCTCCGCTTTACCCCACTTTATGCCATTTTCAGTGGCTTTTGGCAGTCTATGGTGGTCAAAATGGTAGTCAGAATCACCTGCAGGGAGTCCTGAACCGCAGAAATGCGCTGTTTTTGACCGGGCCCAACAGAACGAAAACCGGCATAGGAGTTTTGCGAAAGGTAACGTATAATAATGTCCGGGAAGATACTATGTGGGAGAAGATCAAAGAAAAGTTTTTTAATAAAAAGTTTCTGACATTCGGAATCATCGGCGCATTCAACACGGTGTTCTGTCTTCTGGTAAACCGGGGGCTTATCGCACTCGGCACCGAAGTCGGTGTCGCTTCGATCCTCAGTGATGCGATTGCCATGATTCCGTCCTATATTCTGAATATGCATTTTACGTATCACAGTAAGATGTCCTGGCAGAGTTTTGTCACGTTCCCGCTGAGCTATGTTCCGGGATGGATCATCTCCTTTGTGATCGTTGAGATTCTGAGCCGCGGCCTCGGGGTTCCCGAGCAGTGGGCGAAGCTCGTTTCGGTACCGATCTACATTCCGGTCAATTTTCTCTGTATGAGTTTCATTGTCGGGACGTTTGGAAGAAAGTCAGAGAAAGAATGAACATTTATATCTACGTAATGACTCTGGTGCTTCTGCTGCTGTCAGAAGGGACCGGCGCATGGTTCAAACGACTGCTTGGAATCGACCGGAGCGGCTTCAACGCACCGGTCGGTTTTGCATTGCTGCTGGCGGTATGCCAGACGCTGTATTATCCGGCGCAGATTTTCAATTATTCCTTCCACTGGATCGTTGTCAGTACCTGTATCGTTCTGGCTGCCGCGGTGTTCTTTGTAATCTATGACCTTGCGGATATGAAGGCTTCGCTGTTCCGGAAGGAAACGCTGATCGTGCTTGCGGCAGCGGTGCTGTTTATGGTGCTGTGCAGGGGATATGAGATCGTCAGTATCGGGGATGCCGGCAATACGCTTCCGCTTCAGATGTCTGATGTGAAAGCACCTCAGTTTCAGGGATATTTCCACTTTGCGCTTTCCTTTGCGTGGCTGGTCGATCTGCCGCTCCGTCTTCTGCATCTGCCCGGCATTATTTACAGCGCGGCAGAGATTTACGGTCTGGGGATGCTTTATGTTGTGATCAGTTCCATGCTGATCGTGGATATTGTACGGCGGCTCGGCCTGCGCAATCACTGGTTTGAGTTTGCGCTCGGCATCTATCTTCTGATGAACGGAAACTATACTGCATGGTGGCCCGGCAGGGCATGGCTCGGGCTTTCGTGGTCGGTTCTGTTCACAACGATGGCCGTATATACCGGATACCGGTATCTCAAAGACGAAAATGAAATGTACAAATATGTCTGGCTGCCGGTGATCAC
>CAJOLG010000049.1 GCA_905235315.1 uncultured Solobacterium sp.
CACAGCCAAGGCTCAGCCGCCATTGATTCCCACTCATCGCATGGATATGAATCAGGCAGTCTGCCGCATCAAAAACATGTTCCGCCAGCATTTCCTGCTTGCCGGAGCAGTACCTGACTTTGCCTTCCTTCACGAGTCCTTTGCGGTATTCCATATCGGTGAATTCTTCGGCCGGTGTGAAATACAGCGTGACCGTTCCCTGCGGGCGGTTGGGATCCGCGTTCAGTGCCGCCATCACCCCCAGCATAATCGCAACCTGGGTGGAGTGTCCGCACGCATGGGCTGCCGTGGTAACCGGATCGGCATACGGATGTCCCTGGGTCGGAATCCCATCAAGCTCTGCGATCAGGCCGATATGCGGACTCCCTTCTCCGATCGTAACGGAGAATCCGGTATACGCAAATTCCCGGTCAATCGAAAGACCGTGCGCATCCAGAAAGTTCTGAATGATCTTTTTTGTTTCAAATTCCCGGTATCCAAGTTCGGGATGACAGAACAGTTCATCGCCCAGCGCAAACAGTTCTTCCGCGTGTTCATCGATATAATTCGTCAGAAACTCCGTCATACGTATCCTACCTCTTGCCTACTATATTATCGGATTTCGGGCAGAAAAAATCCGGATTTTGCGATCCGGATTCCGCTGCTTATTTCAGAAGCTGGTTGACTCTTGCCTGTACGGCATTGTAGTCATAGCCGGCTGCTTCAAGCTTAGCCTTACGGTCGGCCCCGTTGCCGTAGTCCCCGCGGATCACCGCTTTTGCGACGGCGTCAAGATCCGCTGCCGGTTTGCCGGAGAGCTTTGCGTTGACCGCAGCCTGTACCTGGTCATAGCTGTATCCGGCGGCTTCAAGTTTTGCCTTCCGGTCGGCGCCGTTGCCGAAGTCACCGCGGATGACTTTGTCAACGACCGCACTGAGATCTGCCCCGGACGCTTCCTGCGACTTGTTTACCGCACGCTGAATGAGGTCATAATCATAGCCGGCTGCGGTGAGCTTTTCCTTGCGTTCCGCCCCGTTGCCCCAATCGCCGTTGAGAACTTCCTTTACGATTTCATCCATCGGTTTGCGGGCGGGTTTTGCGGGTTCCGCCGGTTTCGACGTGCTCGAAGAGACTCCCATCGGACGGGATGGCTGTGTGTTGCTGCCTTGAGGGCCGTTATTGTTGGAATTGAAGCTAGGCATAAACTGATTTCTCCTTTCTCTGTTATTCCGTTTTACCTTGAATCAGGCGGATTGCGCTCATACAGTGATTGCCGGAAGCTTCCATCGCCTCCCGGGCACACGCTTCATCACAGCCTGTTACTTCCATAATGATGGATACCGCCCGTTTTACGAGCTTTTTGTTCATCGGTTTTACATCGACCATAAAGTTGGAATACACCTTGCCGAGTTTCACCATTGCGGCAGTCGACAACATGTTCAGGATCATCTTCTCCGCGCTTCCCGCCTTGAGACGGGTCGATCCCGTCAGCACCTCCGGGCCGGTCACCGCTTCGGCTGCGATATCCGCGATTTCCGCCATTACACTGCCGGTATTACAGACGACTGCGGCCGTACCGGCGCCGCAGGATTTCGCATACCGCATTCCCTCTGCGACATAGGGTGTCGATCCGCTTGCGGCAACTCCGATGACATAGTCCTTCTCCGTCAGGCCGTGTGCCTGGAGCTGTTCTTTTGCGCGGTTCAGGCTGTCTTCCTCATCGGTGGTATAGTTGATGCCCTGCTCCGCAGTCAGCGCGATCACCCGATCCGGTGAAAGACCAAACGTCGGCGGCACCTCCGCCGCATCCAGCAGGGCAAGACCCCCGCTTGTGCCGGCACCGAGATAAAATACCCGGCCGCCGTTTTTCAGTGTTTCCGCATAGCGGTCCGCGATTGCGGCAATCTCCGGAATACATCGGTTCACTGCCGTGATCACCGCCGCATCCTCTTCATTCATCAGCCGGACGATCTCTTCCGTGCTCATCTCACTGAGATGTTCCGACCGTGGATTTCTGGATTCTGTGCTCATAGGATTCTCCTGTTTTTATTATATCCATCCCGGATTCCTTCCGCATGGTCAATTTCCCGATTGACCCATACCTGCAGGCTTTTCCGCTTACGCTATACTTTTAGACAGAGATGAACTTCCTTGGACGTCAGACAGAACGGAGAATGGGCATGCGCAGCGCGGCGGCTGCCGCAGTTTTGTCATGCGCGCTGTTCGCTTCCTCCTGCACGCCTGACCGGCGCGAGGCAGTGCTTCCCGCCGAGCCGGTTTCCTACACGATTGAAGAGTCTTCAATCTCGCTGGAGGACAAATATATCTACGGCAGGCTCTGTATTCCGGAAGACGGAAAGAACACCCATCCGGTGGTCATTCTTTGTCATGGCATGGGTGTGAATCACAGCCATACGATGAATTTTGCGATGATGTTTGCGGAACACGGGATCGCTGCGTACGCATTTGATTTCTGCGGCGGCGGAGATCCTTCCCAGAGCTCCGGCACCATGGCAGAGATGAGTGTGCATACCGAACTGGAGGACCTCAATGACGTCCTGGCCCATATCAAAGATACCGGCATTGCCGGCAGGAATCCGGTCTTTGTGCTGGGAATGAGCCAGGGCGGCTATGTGGCAGCGGAAGCTGCGGCGCGTCAGCCGGATGAAATTGCCGGACTGCTTCTGTTTTTTCCCGCATTCAATATCAATGATCTGATTCTTGCGGAATATCCCTCGGAAGAGGATGTGCCGGCGCAGGGCTCCATCTTTGATCAGACCGTAAGCCGGAAGTATTTCCTTGACGCCATGCACGAACCGATCACCGAAGACATGGAGGCGTATGCCGGGCCGGTTCTGATCCTGCACGGAAGCGAAGATGAGGTGGTTCCCTGCTCCTATTCCGAAACCGCCGCAGCCCCAATGCGGAACTTCATCTCATTGAAGGCGCCGGACACGGATTCTTCCTGCAGGATGCGGACACCGCACTGTCCTATTGCCTGCCGTTTCTGAGCCGGATCATCGCGGAACAGCGCTGATCTTTCAATCTTCTGTTTCACTGCGTCTGTTCCCTGCGAACAGGCGTTTTCTTAACAGAAAAAACGGCATCCGTCTGCCGGACACCGTTCGTTATGATTTATAACTGTGTTTTCTTACACCAGCCGGTTGTCATACATGTCATAGACACGCGAGACACTCTTGTGGTTCTGGATCGCCTCGATCGTCTCCGCCAGCATATCCGCAATGGTCAGCTGGGTGATCTTTGTGGTCTTGGCACGGATCTCATCCGACAGCGGGATGGAATCCGAGATGACCATCTCGGTGATCGGGGAAGCCTCGATCTTATCCACTGCGTCACGGGAGAATACCCCGTGGGTGATTCCGACATAGATGTTTTCGGCACCGTGATCCTTGAGAATCTTACAGGCTGCACAGAGGGAACCGGCGGTATCGCAGATATCATCCACCACAATACAGTCTTTCCCGTTGACATCACCGATGACATTCTGAGCCTCAACCTCGTTCGGTCTCGGGCGGCGTTTGTCAACGATCGCGATCGGTGCGCCGTTCAGCGTCTCCGCAAGCCTTCTTGCACGTACGGTTCCGCCGTGATCCGGGGATACAACGACCAGTTTGTCTTCCGGAATGTTCTTTTCCCGGAAATATCTTCCCAGCATCGGGATCGCCGTCAGGTCATCAATCGGGATATCGAAGAAGCCCTGGATCTGCGATGCGTGCAGATCAACGGTGATGATCCGTTTGGCGCCGGCAACCTGAAGCAGGTCGGCGACCAGTTTTGAAGTGATCGGCTGACGGCTGGCAGCTTTGCGGTCCTGCCGGGCATAGCCGTAATACGGCATAACCAGTGTGATTTCTCCGGCAGAAGCACGTTTGCAGGCATCAATACATACGAGCACTTCCATCAGCCGCTCTGTTACCGGAGGGCAGGTGCTCTGAATAATGAATACCGAGCGTCCGCGGACAATTTCCTGCGGGGTGACCATAATTTCACCGTCCGCGAAATGTTCCACTTTGATTTTGCCAAGTCCGAGCCCAAGTTCCCGTGCAATGCGTGAAGCGAGATCTGTACTGGAAGTCAGAGCGAAGATGACTGTTTCCTTTACCATAGATACGTTTCTCCCCTGTGTTCTTGCGCTTGAATAGTACACCGCTTTCCGCGGCGTGTCCATCTGATATTTTATCCGATTTCGCAGTTCTCGTACATGCCCGCGGTTACCGTTGCGCCGTCTTTGACGGTCACATTGCGCAGAAATGCGCCCGGCAGTACCGTTACGTGATTCCCGATCTCTGACATCCCGTAAACATAAACATTCGGATAGAACTCCGTGTCATGCCCGATTGTTACGAAAGGACCGATATATGCGGTATCCGGGTCCGCAAACTGCACGCCGGCCTTCATCCACCGTTCGGTAACCGTCCGGTTCAGCCATTTGTTGGCACGGGAAAGCTCCAGGCAGTCATTGACTCCCTGCACTTCCTCTTTATCCTCTGCGATGACCCCGGTCACACGCCAGCCTTTGCGGCGGAAGATCGCAACCAGATCGGTGATGTAGTACTCATGCTGGGCATTGTTGTTGTCGAGTTCCTTGAGGGCCTCAAACAGCTTTTCGTTACGGAAGGCGTAGATGCCGGTATTGATCTCATGAACCGCAGCTTCTTCCGGGCTGCAGTCTTTGAATTCCACAATGCGGAGCACGGCTCCGTCTTCATCGCGGATGACGCGGCCGTAGGCGCCCGCATCCGAAAGAGACACACAGAGCACGGCCATATCCGCCCGCTCGATGGAGTCATATAACGCCGCGAGGGTCTCCGGCTGAATCGTTGCCGCATCGCCGTTGACAACCAGGGTGATGCCTTCTTCCCCTTCCAGCTGTCTCGCCTGCATTACCGCATGGCCGGTTCCGAGCTGGGGCTCCTGCACCGCAAATTCACATTGGCCGTCCAGGGCTTCCATCACCGCTTCCCGGCCGTAACCGACTACCGTTACGATCCGTTCCGCACCGCATTTCCTGAGATTTCTTACTATTACTTCCGCCATCGGCATGTCTCCGACTTTGTGGAGCACCTTGGGCAGATCACTGTGCATGCGGGTTCCTTTTCCCGCCGCAAGGACAATCGCATTTCTCGTCATCAGAAAAGACCTCCGTTCTCTATTATATAAGAAAAGAGGTCCTGACAGTACTGTGCGGCGGCGATCGTGATCCGGAATTCTTCCGGATCAGACTGCCTTACCATTCGATATTGTTCACATCCTCCGGATGTTCATTCAGTTCATTGGAAATGATGTGTCCGCTCTTTACCCGGATCACCTGATCTGCCATCGGGCAGATCGCAAGGTTATGGGTTACCACCACAACCGTCATACTGTGGCTGCGGCAGGTATCCTGCAGAAGATGCAGGATCTGCTTGCCGGTCTCGTAATCAAGGGCACCGGTCGGTTCGTCACAGAGCAGAAGCTTCGGATTCTTCGCAAGTGCCCGGGCAATGGAGACGCGCTGCTGTTCCCCGCCCGACAGCTGGGAGGGAAAGTTGTACATCCGGTCTTTCAGACCGACCTGTTCAAGTGTGGTGCGCGGATCCAGCGGATTTTTGCAGATCTCTGTCGCAAGCTCCACATTTTCCAGCGCAGTCAGATTCTGTACCAGATTGTAGAACTGAAAGACAAACCCGATATCAAACCGGCGGTAGTCCGTCATCTCCCGCTCATTCATGCGGTCTACCCGTGTTCCGTCCACTTCAATCTCACCCGAGGTACATACATCCATCCCGCCGAGAATGTTGAGGATGGTGGATTTGCCGGCACCGCTGGTTCCGCAGATAATTACAAACTTTCCTTTCTCGATGGAAAAGCTGACCCGATCCAGCGCTTTCGCCTCGACCTCACCGGTTTTATAAATCTTTGATACATCCCGAAATGCAATATAGTCCATTTCCTGTTTTCTTTCTGCCTTTATTCAAGATAATACATACGGAATTCCTGCAGGGCTGTTTCATCCCAGCCGTATTCCTCTGCCATATAAGCTTCGATGGTTCCGCTCCGTTCCTGGAGATGACCGATCACGGCCCGTCCGATTTCTTCCATGGTGCCTTCCCGGAGATACATCAGGGTCATATAGCCTTCATCTTCCGGCGCAGCAGCCCTTCCTTCCGCCATCCGCGCTTCGATTTCTTCGTTCCGGTACTCGTTAGTGAGCAGATAATCCGCAAGCGCGGTTTCCGGATCTGCCCCAAGCGCCAGCAGAATCAGGATCGCTGCGATACCCGTACGGTCCTTTCCCTTTGTGCAGTGAATCAGAAACGGGCTGCGTCCTTCCCGCAGCGCATCGAACATGGCATGAAATGCGTCGTATCCATACGGCATATCCATATAATACTGCCGCACTCTGGCAATCTGGTCCAGGGCTGCTTCCCCCTTCTGACCGAATCCCCGGTCGGAGAAATCGATCTGTTCCGCACCCTTTGACGGCAGTCCGTCATAGGATACATAGGACGCACCGATATCCGGATCGGGGCGCTTCTTCTGCGACCATTTTTCCCGCAGGTCGAGCACGGTGCTGATATTCAGGTCTCTTACGATCTGAAGTTCTTCTTCGTTCATCAGATGCAGGCCGCCGCTGCGCCACAGGACGCCGTGCTTTACGCTTCTTCCGTCCTTCACCGGTATTCCGCCGAGTTCCCGGAAATTCAGCCCGCCTCGGATTTCTTCTGTTCGGTTCATCATTCCTATTATTTATACTACGATGCGGGCCGCCGGAAAACCTTCTGTTTCATCTGCCGCAAAAATTACCGGACCCTCCGTTTCCGTGCAGAATGCCTGATATAATGTTGGTTAAATCCGAAAGGAGTCCTGCCCTGTATGAAAAACCGAATCCGGATTCTTGCGACATCCGATATCCATGGCTGTATCTATCCGTACCGTTATACCGACGGATCGGAAGCAGCGTATGGTCTTGCCCGGATGAAGACCCTTGTGGATCTTCTGCGGGATGATACCACACTTCTGCTGGATAACGGAGACGTACTGCAGGGTTCCCCGCTTCAGACCTATCACTACCAGTATCATCCCGATGCGGTGTCTCCCTATACCCGGGCGATGAACACCATGGGATATGACTATATCAATCTCGGCAATCATGACTTTGACTACGGGGAGGCTGCGCTGCGCACTCATCTCGATGCGCTGGATGCGCCCTGTATCACCGGCAATGTACAGGCCAACGGCAAACCCGCCTTTGCGAACTATGTTGTGCGCGAGATCGGCGGAAAGAAAGTCGCCGTCTTCGGCATCACCACACACTATCTCAAAAAACTTCACAGCAACCGCACCCTGCGTCCCTTCCGGATCAAAGATGCCTTTCTCTCTGCCCGCAATACCGTGGAGACGATCCGGCGGCTCGAAAAGCCGGACTATATTATCGCCCTCTATCACGGCGGTTTTGAACGGGATCCCGCCACGGGAGAAGCGACCCGTGAGCTGACCGGAGAGGATCAGGCATATCAGATTGCCCGGGAGATTCCCGGCATCGATGTCCTGATCACGGGGCATACCCATATTCAGGGCTGCGGAACCCTGTTCGGTACCGTCTATGCTCAGCCTGGCCAGCACGGCGATTCCCTGGCCTGCGTGGATATCTACACCGATACCGGTGCGATCGATGCGCGCATTATCCGCAATGATGCGCCGGCAGATGAAGCGATGGAGAACATGGTACGGGCAGAGGAAGAAGAATGCCAGGTCTGGCTGGATACCCCGATCGGACATACATCCATGGATCTCACGATTACCGATCCGTTTGAAGCACGCTTTCATAAATCCCAGGTGGTGACCTTCATCAACCGGATCATGATGGAAGCCTCCGGCAGCGATCTTGCGGGCTCTTCCCTGGTCAAAGATGCGTGCGGCTTCCGCCCCACCGTCACGATGCGGGATCTGCTCGCCACCAGCAAATACGCCGATACGCTGGCCGTCAAAAAGATTACCGGGGCACAGCTGCGTGCCTATCTGGAACATTCTGCGGAGTACTGGTCTGTCGACGGCGGACGCATCATCGTCAACCCGCGCTATCGTTCCCCGAAAGAGCGGCCGTATTACTACGATATGATCGACGGGGTCTCCTATACCATCAAGGTATCCAATGACCCCGGACAGCGCATCATCTCCCTGACCCGGGACGGGAAGGAAGTATGCGATACGGATGAGTTTACCCTCTGCCTCTGCAAATACCGGGCCAACGGCGGCGGAAACTACGGCTTCCTGCGGGAGATCCCGAATATTACGGAGATCCTTACCCCGATGCCGGAGCTTCTCCTGGAGAAATTTCATGAAGAACCGGTCATTGCGTTCGAACCGGTAAACAATATCACCGTGATTCTCTGATCTGCCATGCATGAAAACAAAACAGCAGAAGTGTTCTGGATGTTCAGAATCCTTCTGCTGTTTTTGTTTCACTTCTGCAGGATGGTTTCAGTGCGCTGTCACAATGCCGAATTCTTCCGGCCGGAATGCCGGACAGGTACTTTCCTTGGTTGCGATAACGGAAGACGCAAGCCGGGTTCCGATCACCGCAGATTCCTGGATCGTCTTTCCGTAGGTGAGTCCGATCGTAACCCCCGCAAAGAAGGCATCGCCCGCACCGGTGGTGTCAATGACATCCATGTTGTACGCCGAGTAATACCCGCTTTCCTCTTCGTCGATATAGATACAGCCTTGTTCCCCGAGAGTGACGATCATGCGCGGGATTCCCGCACGTCTGCAGTTGCGGGTGAGCACGGTCAGAAGCACGTCTTTGTGCAGACCGGTCAGTTCACAGGAGAACAGCTGGCCCGCTTCCTGCTGGTTGCACACCAGGCAGGCAACACGTCTCAGATAGTTTCGGCGCTCCATGGCGATCGACATATTGGATACCGCCGCAAATACCGGCTTGCGGTATTTTTCCGCAAGATCAAACAGCACCTCAAGCACTTCTTCTTCGAGATCGATCTCAAGCGCGATACTGTCGGTCTTTGCCATGATCTCATCGCCCTTTTCAAGCAGAAGATCTTTCAATGGCAGAAGAACCGGCCGTTTGGAAATCGAGGCCGTCACATCCCCGTTGTTGTCAAAGACTGCGAGCCAGATGCCCAGGCCGTCTTTTCGCCGCAGGATGTATTCGGTATTTACACCGTGTTCCCGGAGCCGTTCCATCACATCGGTGCTGGTTCCCGAATCGTCGACCACACTGAGAAAATTCGGATTCAGATTGATGTTTCCGATATCCTCGGCGATATTGCGGCTGACGCCGCCGTGAACCTGCACCACATTGCCGACATTGCGCCCGCCGGGAATGTATTGTGTAAGCGGAAAGCCTTTGATATCGATGAAAACCGCGCCAAGTACTGTTATCCCCATAGTTCACTCTCCCGATACACGCACATTATAGCTTAGCAGGCGATGTTTTCCGCATGCTTTTCGGGACAGGCTCATCTTTGATGGCTGCCACCATCTTTTTTTTCACATTGGTGAGGCGCCTTTCATACTGCCGGCAGGTGATGCCGAACTTCTCACTGTACATCGCATAGGTCCCGCCTTCCTTCCACGCCTGAAGCACCTGCTTCTCCGCGTCGTTCATCGCAGACTCCGTTTTCTTCATTCGCCGGGCCGCCTCATTGAACCGAAAGCGGTAGACCGGGTCGCCCATCCGGTCTGCGGCAGGAATCAGGTTGGAGTACTGATGATTCTCATCCATCTCATAATCCAGCGACAGGATCGGGTTTCCGTTCTCACTGAGGTTCATCCGGCACCGCTTGGCCTCCTGGGAAAGCCGCCGGCGGATGATCAGATTCGCAAACGAACTGAACGAACATCCCTGGTCATTGCGGAAATACTCCACCGCCTTGACCAGACCCACCTGCGCTTCAATCAGCAGGTCATCCCGGAACGATGCGATACTGCGGTTCTTTGCGAGCTGGATCGCGATCTCCGTTTCAATGCTTTTCCGATGGAGAAGAAACAGTTCTTCCAGCGCTTCCGCATTCTTCATGCGGATCATATATAACAGTTCATAAATATTGCCTTCCATGGTTCATGTCCTCCGCGTGCAGTACTACTCTAGCATTGGTTCAGCGGCTGTTTTTCCACATCTTTTGCGGTCTTTCAACAACTTCACTGATTCTGTCCCCGGTTCCTCCACAGTCTTTCCACCTTCCCTGTGAAGAACAGAAAAAAGGAGCTTTTGCCCCTTCAATGAACCCGATCATTTATCTGCTCAAAAGCGGATGACGCTTTGCGTCGATCCCATACATCAGGATGCCTGCGGATACCGAGGCGTTCAGGGAAGAAATCGTTCCCCGCATCGGCAGGGAAACAACATAATCACAGTTTTCCCTCACCAGCCGGGAGATTCCTTTTCCTTCATTGCCGATAATAAGCACCGTATGGAAATCATACTCCAGGGAACGGTAATCCACCCCGTCCATATCGGCGCCGACTGCCCAGTAGCCCTGCTTCTTGAGCTCTTTCAGTGCCGCAGTGAGATTGGTCACCGCCGCACACTTTACGGTATCGATTGCGCCTGCGCTCACCTTGGCAACGGTCGGGGTAAGCCCCGCACTGTGCGTCTTCTTGAAGATCACCCCGTCTGCCTTTACCGCATCGGCGGTACGCAGCACGGCGCCGAGGTTGTGCGGATCCTCAATCTCATCCAGCAGGATGAGGAGGCCGTACTTCCCGTTTTTATGATCGATCAGCTCCTGCAGGGAGACGGTCTGATACGGTTCGATCTCAACGGCGACTCCCTGATGATGTTCGCTTTCCGCGATGCGGTTCAGCTTTTTGCGGTCTGTGTAGACGACCGGCACTCCCGCATTCCGTGCCAGTGCTTCCAGCTCCGGCATGGCGGACTGCAGGTAGAGTTTCTTCACCCCGCGGTTTTCTTTCAGCACCTGACGGGCAACCTGTCTTCCGTACAATATCTGTGTCATACGTGTTACTGCACTCCCGTTATTTCCTTCGCTCTATCAAACACTTCTTCGATCCGTGCGGTATTGCCTGCCAGCCTGAGCCAGCCGATCACCGCCTCAAAGCCGGTGGATCTGCGGTAGGTCAGAACATCCGTATGATTCGGCACCGATCCGGCATTATCGTTGCGGCCGCGGTGAAAGATCTCTTCTTCCTGTTCTGTGAACCAGCCTTCTTCATGCAGGGTGTCATATACCTTTGCCTGCGCCTTCGCACTGACAAGGCGGATCGTTTTTGCCTGAAGCTGCTTCCCGGTCGTGAATCCCTGCCGGATCAGATACTCCCTTGCGATCAGCGACCACACCGCATCCCCGAGGTATGCCAGGGTTCTGCCGGAGTATTCATCCGGACGCATCAGAGCAGGCCCTTCTCGATCAGCTTCGCGCGGCAGTCATCCGCAGCCGCGAAATCCTTTGCGGCTTTGGCTTCATTCCACTTCGCAAAGAGTTCCCGGTCTTCTTCCGTAACGGAAACTTCCGGCACCACAATGCCGAGCACTCCCAGCATCTTTACGACCGCACCGCAGTATGCGCCTGCGGTATTCCAGTCGATCTCCCGCTGACGCAGCGCGGTGTTGAGCTTTTTCACCGTCTCAAAGATGACGGTATACGCATTCGGGGTATTCATATCATCATCCAGCTGATCAAGGAATTCCCGGAAGGAAGCCTCATCCGCCATCTGCGAGATATCCTGATCCGCAAGCGCAGCTTTGATCATTGCCTGGCGTACCGGCGTCAGAACCTTGTCCAGCTCCTTGCGGGCTGTTTCGATCGTCTCATCGGAGAAGTTGAGCTCCTTGCGGTAATGCACGGAGGACATCAGCCAGCGGGTGAGATTCGTTCCGAGTTTCTCAACGACATCTTTTGCCCAGAGGGTGTTGCCCAGTGATTTGGACATCTTCTCGCCGTTGATGTTGACCATCGCGTTATGAATCCAGTAGTTGGCAAGGGAGTTGTGATGCAGTGCCTCCTGCTGGGCCGCTTCGTTTTCATGGTGGGGGAAGCGGAGATCCATTCCTCCGCCGTGAATATCGATCATCGGACCGAGGTTGTTGTTGATCATGACAACACATTCGGTATGCCAGCCCGGCCGGCCTTCGCCCCACGGGGAATCCCACTTGATTCCCTTGTCGGTTTTCTTCCAGAGCGCAAAGTCAAACGGGTTCTTTTTCTGGTCATTCTCTTCAATGCGGGCACCTGCCTCAAGATCATCCAGACGCTGGTGGGAGATCTCACCGTAGGTCGGCACACTGTCGACGGAGAAATACACATCGCCGTTTACTTCATAGGCATTTCCGCTCTTTACCAGATCATCCACGAACTGAATGATCTCATCCATGGTTTCCGTGACGCGCGGTGTAATATCCGGCAGCTCGGTATTCAGCTGGGTGCGCACGGCCTGGTAGGCTTC
>CAJOLG010000050.1 GCA_905235315.1 uncultured Solobacterium sp.
CGGCGGAAGATGCCGAGGCCGCACGCATTGGGGCCGGTATGGCAGGCAATGCTTAAGGAGAGCGGGAGATAGAACACTTCATAGTCCGGGAAGGTGTTTTTCACCATCGCATACCATTTTTCCGCCTCCGCTTCATCCAGGAAGCTCGATGCACAGCCGATCATGATCTCGCTGTCCGGCAGTTCTCTCAGGATTCCCCTGCGGTCGTTGTCGATCTCATTCAGCATCGTCTTTTTTGCCTTTAATGCACCGTGGACATTGCTTTGCACGTCAAACTTCCCGCCTTTCGTGCAGAGCACGGGCTTGATGTTGAGCAGATCCCCAAGGGCCGCTGCGGCAGGGGTTACCCGCCCGCTCCTGCGGAAATAGCGCAGGGTCTCCACCGTAAGATAGATCGTGGAACTCTGCCCTTCGGCCTCCAGCCGGCGGCGGATCTCCTCCGCCGGAAGTCCTTCGTTGGCAAACGAAGCTGCGCACAGCACCGACTGGTAGAGATTGACCGAGACGCGGCCGTTGTCCACAACCTGCACCCTGCCGTCAAAATCCTGCGCCAGCATCGATGCGGACTGGCAGGATCCGGAAAGCCCGGATGACATCGGGATGTACAGCACCTCGTCTGCTTCGTTCAGCGCCTCTTTCCAGGTGTCGAGCACCATGCCGGGATTCGGCTGAGAGGTTGAAATATCACGGTCTGCCTCCATCGCAGTGAAAAACTCCCGGGCGGTGATATTTTCATTTTCATAATAGGTTTTCCCGTCAATAATGACCGGCATCGGTAAAACCCGGATGCCGAGCGCGCTGGCTTCCGCTTCCGAAATTCCGCTGTTGGAGTCTGTCACGATTGCAGTAGTCATCTGTCTGTCCTCATTGAATTAATGCGCCGGTGTTTCTCTTGGACACCGGGTGTGTAATATCGTTCGTACGCTGCAGGAATCAGAAGCCTTTCCAGCGGATTACCAGCAGCACTTTGCCGAGAAGGTTGTCTTTCCCGACGGCACCGAACTGCCGGCTGTCGATTTCGACTTCGCGGTGATCGTTCAGCAGGAAATATCCGTCGGCGCTCATCTGATACGGATAGCTGATGCCGGCCGTATGGGCTTTCGGTGTCGGTTCATATACCGTAAGCGAAGACCTGGTTCCGTTGATCATCACATCACCGGCATCGGAAATATCGATCGTGTTTGTGCCGATGGCCGCAATCCTTGAGACTGCGGTGTTTCCGGTATCCGGATTCCGGTACAGGACCACATCTCCGGTGTCATACGAGGCAAGCCGGAAGGTGAATACAATATCGCCGTCATTGAGAAACGGATACATCCGGTTATCGTAACAGTTGAACTCGCCGAGTACATACGAAAACAGCGCGTACAGCACGACTGCCGTAACTGCCGCACTGATGATGAAACGGAAAAACCCGCCGAACCGCAGTTCGTGATCATCTTCGCCGTCTTCCTCGTATTCCGCTTCCTCTTCCGGTTCCTCTTCTTCCGGTTCTGCCATCTCCGGCTCCTTCACCGGAATCACTTCCGGCTCCGGTTCCGGTTCCGGTTCCGGCACGGGTTCGGGTTTGGAAACCGGCCGGGGTTTGGGTTCCGCCGGATCCTCTCCGGGATAGTGAAAGACGAATTTCCCGGTCTCAAGATCTTCGAGATCCCGGCTCATACGCTGCGGCTCCTTCTGTAAAAACGTTTCCTGATTTCAATGCGCATACCTCGTTATTATAACAAAGCCCGCCCGCTTTCTCAGAGAAAATGCCGGAATGGACCGGAAATCCCTTCCGGCAGCGGGGGTTTCTTCGCGGGATTGTTTACTTCAGCTCGTTGGAGTGCTTTGCCTTCTCCGCCTTGCGCCAGTCATCCTGGTAGCCGCTCAGCGCATCCACAAACCGCTTGGCCACATAGTGCGGCCGGGTGATCGCACTGCCGACCACAACGGCGTGGCAGCCGATAAAGATGCACTTCATCGCATCTTCCGGGGTATACAGATGGCCTTCCATGATGACCACGGCCTTTCCCTTCATCTCACGGCACATTTCCGCAACCATGCGGTAATCTGCCCCTTCGATATGCGCGGTCTCCTGGGTGTATCCGTACAGCGTCGGCGCCACAATTTCAGCCCCGTTGTCACTGGCGCGCTTTGCCTCTTCGATATTGGATACATCCGCAAAGATCAGATGATCCGGGTATTTTGCGCGCACTTCCTTGATCAGGTCCCAGGCTTCGGTTCCTTCATGCGTCCGCTGTGCCGTGCAGTCGAGAGCGATAATATCGCATCCGGCATCCACGATCGCATCCACTTCCTTCATCGTCGGGGTGATAAACACATCGGTATCGTCATGCCAGACTTTGTACAGACCGATGATCGGAAGATCGGGAATCGCCGCCTTGACCTGACGGATCTGTTCCGGGGAATTGATGCGCAGGCCGACCGCGCCGGCCCATTTTGCGCACTCCGCCATCTTTACGACCATGTCTTCGGTGTAGATCGGTTCATCTTTCTGGGTCTGACAGGAAACGATCAGGCCTCCCTTCAGGCTGTCGAGCAATGCGTTCTTTTTCGGATCCGTAGTAATCATCAGATTCACTCCTTTACTGGTATAAAATTTCCCGGAAGTTTCTTACTTCCGCAGGTATCGATAAAAACGGTGTCAAATTCCTGCAGTCTCGCGTACGTGCAGGCGGCCCGCCGGTTCAGCTTGGTGCGGTCGATCAGGAGCACGCGTTTCGCACTGCGCTTCATTGCGCTCTGCTTCAGCGCCGCAAGCCCGAAGTCGGCCACCATCACTTCTCCGCTGTTCAGATCCGCTCCGTTGGCGCTCATAAACGCAAGATCAAACCGGTACATCTCCAGCATCGCTGCCGGGTAGCTTCCCCCCAGCATCTCATACTTGGCATCGTACTGTCCGCCGAGCAGAAACACACTTCCCGTCAT
This sequence comes from uncultured Solobacterium sp., assembly GCA_905235315.1. Classification (GTDB taxonomy): domain Bacteria; phylum Bacillota_I; class Bacilli_A; order Erysipelotrichales; family Erysipelotrichaceae; genus Bulleidia. Next base: position 2,932 of record CAJOLG010000050.1, read on the forward strand.
ATCCTCCGGCAGATGCCGGATCAGATGCACGGAAGGCGTGACGATCGTCACCTCCCGGTCCCTGAGATACGGCAGGAGATACGGGACGGTTGTGCCGGAATCCATGAAGATACAGAAGCCGTCTTCCGCCAGTTCGGCAGCCTTTCGGGCGATCCGGCGCTTCCCTTCGGCGTTGACGTTTTCTTTCTGCTTTACCGCCGGTTCTTTCTTCCGGCTCAGGGTTTCCGTAACTTCCGGCAGGCAGGCTCCCCCGCGCTCCCGTTTGAGAAGACCCTGCCCCTCCAGCGTCTGCAGATCCCGCATAATGCTGGAGCGGGAAGCTTCCAGGCGCATCATGAGATCTTTCACGGAGACAAATCCGTTGGCCCGGATCTGTTCCATGATCAGTACCTGCCGTTCCTTCTCAATCATAGGTCACCCTCCCACAGAGACGAAGTCATCGATATATTCCTTCAGGTCTTCCGGCCGCATTGCCGGTTCTTCCTCGTACCGGTACGGGAGCCCGAGCTGATGCCATTTGGTTTTGCCGAGGCTGTGATACGGCAGAAGATTGACCGCCTTTACCTGACGGTCTTTCGCAACGGCGATGATTTCCCCCAGTACATCCCGGTTGAATCCCGGTATGACCGGGACCCGGACGATCACATCATGGGGGCGCCGCGAACAGAGATCCTCAAAGTTTGCCCGCATCACTTCCGCCGGGGCACCGGTGACTTCCGTCAGTTTCTTCGTATCCGGGTGTTTGAAATCAAACAGAAAGAGATCAATATACGGTTCACACTGCTTCAAAACGTCCGGTTCACACGCGCCGGTCGTTTCCACTGCCACATGGAGCCCGGCTTCCTTTGCCTTTTTCAAAAGCCGGAGCACTGCCTCTTTCTGAAACAGCGGCTCCCCGCCGGAAAGCGTCAGGCCTCCGCCGCTCTCTTCGTAATACGCCCTGTCCCGCAGAACCGTCCGGATGATGTCATCTTCCTCCATCGCGGAGCCGTTGACCGTAAGCGCACCCGGAATACAGTTCTTCACGCAGATTCCGCAGGCATCACAGGCACTCCGGTTCACCTGAAACCGGTCATCCTGAAAGGAAACCGCCCGGTTCGGGCAGACATGCTCGCAGGTATGACAGCGCTCGCACAGATTTTCCCTGTGCATCAGCACCGGCTGTACGGTCCAGGTCTCCGGGTTGGCGCACCACGGGCAGTGAAGCGGGCATCCCTTCAGGAATACCGCAGTCCGGATGCCGGGCCCGTCATGAATCGCAAAGCGTTCAATATTGGATACATTAATCATAAAGTTCCCTGCTCAGGAGTTCTTCCTGCACATTGCGGTCAAGGTTGACGAATACCGCGCTGTATCCGGCTACCCGGACGATCAGATCCTTATGGTCTTCCGGATGAATCATCGCATCCTCGAGTTCTCCCGGGTCGACACAGGTGACCATCAGCTGGCAGCCGCCGTTACGGAAGTAGGTCCGCCACATTGCCCGCACTTTTTCTTCATCTTCTTTCATCATCCGGGGCGTGAATTTCATATTCTGCACGCTGCCCGCATGGTATTTCGCCTTAAACTTCGCCAGCGAGTTCATACACGCGGTGGGGCCGTTTTTGGCTGCTCCGCCCACCGGATTATTGGCGGGATTCATATAGACGCCCTTTTTGCGGCCGTCGAGACTCGCATCCGTCTGCAGACCCCAGTCGGTGTTGGTCTGATTGTTGGAAATCACGATCAGGTAATAGCCGAGCCCCGCTTCGATTCCGCGGTCACGGATTCCCTTTGCGACATACTCATAGAGTTCGTTGGCAAGCGCATCGACATCCTCGAGGTCGTTGCCGTACTTTCCCTGCGCCAGAAGATCTTTTCGGATCAACGCATATTCCCTGCCCTCAAAGTTGTGCAGGGCTGCTTCGTTCAGCTGTTCCAGCGTATATTTATGTTCTTCAAAGACGAGCTTCCGGATCGCATACAGCGCATCGGACGTATTGATGTTTCCGTAGGTCTCGTTCGTGCCTCCGAGGATCTCCACGCCGCCGTCGAGCAGTGCCTTTCCCCGGCCCAGGCAGTCATCCATCAGGATCGAGGTGAACAGGAAGCTCACTTCCTGATTCATCACTTCATAACTGTGCTTCTGGGCATCCACGCTGAGGTCAAAATAATAATCCAGCAGTTCCTTGTACTGATCAAAGAACGCGTCAAACGTTTCAAACGTGTTCAGCGGCTTCACCTTCACCGGTCCCGCCTTGTATATGCCGTCCATCGGATCACGGCCTTCATTCAGCGCCAGCTGCAGGATCTTCAGCAGGTTCAGCAGGGTATTCGGCGTGCCGACGCTCTTTCCCTGGATGACATATTCCGTACAGCCAAACGGCACATACTGTTCCGCGACCTCCCGCGGCAGCCGCATCCCCCAGGCAACCGCATCCACATTGACATCATCGTTGTAAAGGGTCGGATAGGTGGCTCCGGATGCCAGGCAGTCATACGCCATATCGAGCAGTTCCTTCGGGGTTGTATGGTCAAAGCGCAGGGTAAACTGCGGTTCCACGTACCGTGTTTCCCGGCATACTTCAAGGCAGAGTCTGGCAAAGAGATCGGCCGCTTCCGGGTCCGGTCTTCCCTGCCCGCCGACAATGACCCGGCCGTTCACGGTCGTTCTCCGGTTTTCAATCATCGTCCAGAGGGAATACACCACATCATGGGCTTCTTCCCAGGTCAGGATTCCCGTCTCCAGATCCCGTTTGAGATACGGGCCAAGCACCGTATCCAGCCGGCCGTAGTTGATACAGCCGGCACAGAGCGCATACAGCCATACCAGCTGTAAAGCCTGCGTGAAGGTGGCAGGTTTATGGTCCTGCAGAAAGACCAGATCTTCTTTCATGCGCACCAGCTGTTTCATCCGGGTGCTGTCACAGTCTGCCATTGCCTGTTCCGTGAGCGAAATCTGTTTCCGGATCACCTTGCGGAACAGATCGATCGTTCCGGCACACGCATCCATGAATGCATTCTGTTCGGAACTGCGAATCTGTTCGGAAAGTCCGTTTACGCCCAGGTTTACAAGCTTCTGATAATCCAGCATCATGCCGGAAAGACGGGCGGTTGCCATAAACGGATATTTACAGTCGATAAACCGGCCGGTCGTCGTATCGTTGAGGACATCCTGGCAGTAGATGGATTTGACATCATGTTCCTGCCAGAAATCATAGAGTGCCTTGACCCTTGCCTTATGTTCTTCATCATCGAACTGTTCCCCGAACTTCCGCAGTTCGTGAAATACGCAATAGTGCCCCACCCCGCCGATCGAAGTGACCGAGCCGAAGCCGATCGGAAGAAAATCCAGTCTGCCGGCAATGAGATCCTGGGGTTCAATCCGGCGGAACAATGTGGGAAACAGCACGCGGAGACAGTTCAGTTCCCGATGGGCTTTGTCGAGATTTTGGCTGGATTTATACGCTTCGGTATAGGCCTCCATGATCTGAAGCTGTTCTTCCGGGGTCTTCTCCGGCGGAAGCCGCTTCGAGACATTGACATTCTGGGCGCCTTCGATATTGATTCTTGCCATAGGATCGTGCCTCCTTGTCTGTCTTAACCATACTTCATCGACCGGAGAACATCAATCATATTTATTCATTTTTATTCATTATTGTTCACTCAGCCCATCGGAAAGCAGTGGGGGTACCGCACGAAAAAAGCAGGCTCATAAGAACCTGCCGTACAGCTGAGCCGATGCGGGGTTTTCTACATATACCGGTCCAACAGATCATCCACATCGGGGCTGTGCTTCACCTGCGGATCTTTGTACAGGATTCCCCGGGTGATCACCATCGAAACATTGCGCAGGGCGGAAAGATCCTCCAGCGGGTTCTGTGTTACCGCGATCAGATCAGCGCACTTGCCCGCCGCAATACTGCCGGTGATGTCATCCAGACCGATGATCCCGGCGTTGCCGAGGGTTGCCCGGTACAGGGTCTCCTGTTCGGATGCGCCGACATACTTATGGAAATAGCAGAGTTCCCGCCAGAAGTTGTAATGCAGGATAAACGGGCAGCCGACATCATTTCCAAGCCCGACCGGGATGCCGTGTTCCCGGCATGCCTTTGCGCATTCGATAATGCCGTCCATCACGATCTTTCCGTTTTTCTTCGCAACCGGAAGCGCGTGACTTTCCGACAGTTCAAATTCCGCGTACGGCACTGCCGGCGAGATCGTGCAGATATGCGCCGCACCGGTTTCCTGAAACAGGCGGATCAGGTCATCATTCAGTTTTGCGCCGTGCTCGATCGTATCCACGCCGTTTTCCAGCGCCGCCCGGACGCCTTCGGGACTCTCGACGTGAGCCGCAACCTTGTATCCCAGCTTATGCGCTTCTTCACACGCTGCCCGGATGATCTCCGGCTTCATCCGCAGCACACCCGGTTCTCCCTCTTCCGAGGAGTCCATGATTCCGCCGGTGACCATCAGCTTGATGAGATCCGGATTGGTCGCCGCAATCTGATGCACGTGTTCCCTTGCCTCTTCGGGCGTGGCCGCCTCGGTTGCGATCGAGCCCGCAAAATGGCCGCCCGGAACCGAGATTCCGGTATTGGCGGAGAGAATGCGCGGGCCGACTGCCTTCCCTTCATTGATGGCATCCCGCACCTGGCCGTCGAAATCCATCAGTCCGGCGACGGTGCGCATGGTCGTAACACCGCTCAGAAGTTCCATCTTCGCATACTCCGCCGACTGCTTCTTCATATAGGAGCGCAGGAGTCGGCTGTGGGAAAGAATCCAGTAAATGAGTTTGTAGTTCGGCTGTTTTTTATCCCGTTTCGGGGGTTCTCCGCTGATCGCGATATGAACGTGAAGATTGATCAGCCCGGGCAGAAGATAGGCGCCGGAAAGATCAATGATTTCATATCCGTCCTTCACCGTGTCGCTCGGTACGATATCCGTAATAGTCTCCCCGTCGATCAGCACGGCTTTGCCCGTAACGGGCTCCATGTGTTCGGTGCCGTCAAGAATCACCCCGTTGATGAGTGCATATGCCATGAGATTATCCTCCCGATTTGTTTTGTTTATTGTAACGCATGTACGCAATCCATGCATTCATATATACACCATGCATTCATACAAACACCAAATCGTTTTGGAAATGGCCGTAAAAAAAGGCATTCGGGAGTTCTCCGCAAATGCCTTACGAAATCTGTTTGGTTTGTCAGCCCGGCTCAGTCCGGAACGTCCTTCGGTTTATCCGAAGGGCTGCCGGGGTTACTCTTCCGCTTCCTTCACAAGACTGTCTTCATAGACCATGGACGTGCTGGTTCCTCCGTCCAGCCGGAGCGCATTGTACACATCCAGCCCCAGCAGGAAGTCCTGCACGTTCTCATCCCGCATGCCGTTCCAGAAACTGATCAGATAATACGTTCCGTCTTTCTTCTGGGCCAGACAGCAGAACGCATAATCGTTGGCGTGGTATTCATACCAGCCATAGCCGTCGGTAAGATCCTTCCGCTCCCCGTTTACGATGTATGTATAGGAGCCGGATACCGCACATTCGGAGTCCACTTTTTCCCCGATCCACTCGGTCGTGCCCTGAACGACATTCTCACCGCTGTAGACCAGCTTCATCAGCCCGGGCCTGTCCCAGTAGGCGGTGACATACCCGCTTCCGTAATCCGGCAGATTCGGTTCTCCCCGGAAGTCGGTCCATTCGCCTGCCATCCGAAGTCCGCCCACCGGCTGACCGTAGTTGGGATTCGTGATCCAGGAGTAATAATTTGCGTTGATTCCCCCGGCACGCACATATCCCTCTCCGACAAGACCCCAGTCATAGATGTCATTGAGCCATTCGGCATGTCCCATATAATCCATCTTGATGAAGGTCGTCTCCGACGGCTTCACCTCCAGCATGTCATAGTTGATGCCGTTGTAATTGCCCATATGGTGAATGATCGAGGGTTCGGTTCCCTTCAGGGTATAAATATTCACGGCGGAGCCCACCGCATTGTTCAGCCCCAGAATATACGTGTTGGAACTCCCCTGCCCCCAGGCTTTTTTTACCAGTTCGGCAGAGACGTTCCATGTTTTGGGGATTGCGGTCAGAAGCCCGATACACAGGCCGAGGATGATGGTATACAGTTTTTTCATAGGCATTATTTTACGGGATATTCCATGGAAAATACAGCCTGAAACACCGAGCCGTTCTGCGCTACAATAATAGGCATGAAAAAGAGAGTACTGCTCTTCCTGTGTGCACTGACGCTGGCCGGATGTTCGGTCAAAGAACAGGAAACGGAAATCACGCTGTTCAGCAGCCCGGTGACCGCCGTGTATACCGGAAAGGTAAAAAACAAGATCCCTGAGGGAGACGGGCGTGCCGTAATGGATGCGTCTGCCGTCATTGAAGGCCTCTTCGAACAGGGCGTGTTTGTGGCGGGAATAGCGGACCGTGTGCCGTACCGCACACAATATGAAGATGCGGTGATCTCCGGCATCTATACCGGGGAAGTATCCGACCGGCTTCCATCCGGAACCGGAGAGTTCCTCTCGGACACCTTCTCCTACTCCGGCACATGGATTGCCGGAAAACCGGACGGCACCGGCACCCTTACCGCCGAACCGTTCCGGCTGAACACCCCGGACGGGGTTCTGGAAGGAAGCTACCAGGGTGACGTGAACCGCGGGATGGCGGAAGGAACCGGAACCTTTCTCTATCAGG
>CAJOLG010000051.1 GCA_905235315.1 uncultured Solobacterium sp.
GATGAAAATGACCCAGGTGAGGCCCATGCAGATGAGTGCTGCGATAACCGTAAATATCAGTCCGCCTACTATTCGTTTGTCTTTTAATTTCATAACGCGTAATTCACTTTCTGTTCAAAGATATTGATTCGTCAGAATTAACTTTAACACACTTCTGAAGAAGTCCCGGCATGAGCATTCATGAAGGTGAAAGGATGTGGGGTTGCTTCCTGCGAACGTCTGCTCATACATGTTCATACAACGCTTGCATATTCCTTATAGTTTCTGAATGAGAAATTGAATGAGAAATCCACGCCAAAATATAAAAAAACCATCCGGATACAGGATATGCAGCGCTGCTGTTAATACAGAGATATGACAGACACAGAAAACAAAACGTTGAGCTATTACAATCAAAATTCCGCATCCTTTACCGGCACCACCCTGGATGTGGAATTCTCAGAGATCCAGGATACCTTTCTGGGATACCTGCCGGAAGGGGCGTTGATTCTGGACTTTGGGTGCGGCTCCGGAAGAGATACGCGATACTTCTTAACGAAAGGATATGATGTTGAGGCGATTGACGGCTCCGAAGAGATGGTTCGGATTGCGTCCGAGAATACAGGGATTGAAGTAAAGCATATGTTGTTTCAGGAACTGGATGAGGCAGAAAAATATGACGGCATTTTTGCCTGTGCTTCGATTCTTCATGTGAAATATCAGGAGCTGCCGGATATCATGACACGGCTGCACAGGGCCTTAAAAAAGAACGGCATCCTGTATGTTTCGTTCAAGTACGGTGACTATGAAGGAGAACGGAACGGCCGTTACTTTACCGATATGACAGAAGCGAAGTTTGATGGTTTACTGAACGATGTGCCCCCGTTCCTCATCGTACAGGAGATGGTCACTGAAGATGTAAGGCCCGGAAGATCGGATGAGAAATGGCTGAATGTCTTTCTGAGAAAGCCGGCACAATAACTGAAAGTAACAAGCATCACATCCCGTGAAGGGATGTTTTCTTTACGCAGTCTTTCGGATTGACCGTTTCCCAGGGAACAGACGTATGGTAAAACTGATCGTTTATGACAGGAGGGTATGATCATGGCTGTACGGCTGATTGCGGTGAAATGTCCGGAATGCGGAGCGACACTGAATATCGAAGAAGACCGGAAACAGGCATTCTGTACGTACTGCGGTACAAAGGTATTGATACATAACGACAATGAATATATCTACCGGAATATTGACGAGGCCAGAGTAAAACAGGCAGAGACTGACCGCATTGTAAAAGAGAAACAGATGGAGTTTGCGGAGCGCAGATGGCAGGCGGAAGAAGCCAAACGGAAAGGCAGGATCAAACTTGCGTTAGGACTGGGTGCTGTCGGTGTGTTACTGATGATCGTTGGGCAAATGGCCGGCAAAGCAACAGGCGACAGTAATTCCAGTTTTTATATGCTGGCAATGGTAGGGATGCTCATAGCAGAGGTAGGTGCGATTGTGGCAATGTCAGGAAAGACCGAAGAAGAGACCGACGGCAATATCTACTCCGATACTGCTAAGCTTCCGGATATTGCATATAACTATGAACGAAAAGACTATCGGGCTATAGAAACCGTATTACGCAGTGCAGGCTTTACCAATATAAAATGTGTACCGCTCAATGATCTCGCGTTCAGTGTGCTGTATAAACCGGGTATGGTGGAATCCGTTACCATAAACGGAAAAGATAATCTCAGTTCGACAAAGAAGTATTCCAAAGACGCAAAGATTGTTATTTCTTACCACAGCAAGGGAAGATAATCGCAAAAAAATGTAATTCAACAGGAAACAACCCTTTGTACTCTGCGATAATAAGTACAGGATGACAGACATGCACAATTATCAGAACAACAGCGTTGTTCTGAACATTGATCCGCAATATTACAACACGCTTGATATCGAGAGTTTTTTTCTCATGATGAAAGACCCTTCGTATTGTTATAAGTTTTACTGGCTGGAGGCAATCGTAAAACTGATATCAAGGAATGTGGAAGAGACCACATTCAATGAGATCATTGATGAGATGATTGTAAATGCGTGGTATTCCGTATGTGAGTTTCATATTCATTTAAGCGGTATTCAGAACGGAGAGGTAAGGGACGGTCTGGAACGGGCAGTCCTGAAGTTAAAAGAAATCACCGGTCTGAATGCGAATGCTTCTTCTGCAGAGATACACAATGCGATTAATGAACATGCATCAGAATTAAAGCCCTATAAAGAACAGTTGACCAATATGGTCCCTTACCGGGCATTGGCCGGCTTCTTTCAGAAGACGGAGAAGCATGTGAACTGGGAAAGCGCCAGAAGAGTGATTGCGTTTATGGATGAGGTGAATCAGACAAATACACTTCCATATACGCTTGGCAGCTCTCCAAAGCTGAAGAAGGAAGTGCATATCAATCCGGCATGGGCAGAGATGATCAGAGAGAATACGGTATCTATCCTGGGCTGGATACAGTATGAAAAGCTGAAGTGGTTACAGACCAATAATCCGGAAGTGCCTGGTTTAGTACATAAATTACTGCCGATGGATGTAAAGATGCGGAAGCTGAATAACGTGCGGAATTTATGGAAAGGCGTATTGGAACGTACGGTTATTACGGATGTCTTTAATGGTCAGATATTAAACAACACATCATATGATATCGATCACTTCATACCATGGTCATTTGTCATGAATGATGAGTTATGGAATCTGATGCCGATGGATTCCGGTCTGAATTCTTCCAAGAGCAATAACCTTCCGAAATGGAATCCATTCTTTGATCACTTCTCTGACAACCAGTACATAATGTATGAACTGGTTAACAGAGACAATGATATCCGGAAGAAATATGAAGGATGTTACAGAGACAATCTGCATTCCATCTGGGCAGGGCAGGAATTATATCGGCCCGGTAATACAAAAGAAGTATTCAAAACAATCCTGGAAACCAATATGAAACCCCTGTATGACTCTGCGAAGAGACAGGGATATGCGGAGTGGAGGTATTGATCGCAAACGGCCATGCCCCGGATTGAAACTGCTGAATGCGGAAACATTCATGCATCCTGCGGTCAGTGAACCAATCCGGTTTTCAACAGAAGGAGGAAAATGATGAAAAAAGTATTGAGTGTATTACTGTCTGCAGTAATGACCGTATCTCTTACTGCCTGCGGTTCCAGCACAAATGAAGGAACAGTGGATTCCGGTCAGGCAGAAGCTGCCGCGCAGCAGGCTGCGGATACCGTGGCTAACGAAGAAGATCTGATTGTGGATGAGGCATGGGATGAACTGGAAAGCCTCGGCAAAATAGAAACCGAAAACGGAATCTTCTTTGTGTCCATTACATTGCCTGCAGATATCGCAGGGGAAGAAGTTACTCAGGAGAGTCTTGATGCCAAAGCAGGGGAGAACTATATTTCCGCCAGGCTGAATGACGATGGATCTGTTACCTATAAGATGACCAAAGCCCAGCATAAAGCGATGCTGGACGGAATGGTTGAAAGCATGGACGAAGCCTTACAGGAACTGACAGACAGTGATCAATATGCATTTGCGGATATCAGGCATAACAGCGACTTCACATCCTTTGATGTCACACTTGATACCAACGAGCTTGGATTAACCGAAAGCTTTATGGTCGTCGCGTTCTATATGTACGGTGGTATTTACGGTCTGTTCTCCGGCCATGAAGCAGATAACATTCAGGTAAACTTCTATTCGCCGGACGGAACACTGATCAATACCGGGAATTCAAAAGATCTGGAAGGATAAGACTGGATTATTCTTTCAGTTTATAAAAAAAGAAGATGGCTGCCGGTAAGTATCTGGCAGCCATTTTCGGGTATCAGGAAGTAACGCATAGACAGTATTGGGGCGTTACCTGCCGTCGAATTCTCCGATGACAGTTGATAAAAATGATATGTAATTCCATGTTGCGGGAGGAAACAGAAGGGATAGAAAAACGCGTCTCGTTTGAAGACGCGTCGCGTTCTTTATCAGAATCCTGAGCCGTACTTATCGGTTGCCTCTTTGATCGAGTTGGGCTGTCTGCCCATATCCTTGGTGAAGTGAACGATTGCGTTGGCTTCGTTGATTTCGAGATAATGACCCCGCCAGTAATAATCACCGGTGTTGAACAGATATCCCCAGGTTCCGGGGGATCCGTCAAGTTTCCGAAGTTCGAGACCGGCTTCTTTGCCGTCTTCTTCCGTGATATACCAGGACCCGCCGTTTACTTCCTGCAGTGCTTCATCTTTGATTTTTTCAGACATTGTTCTGTAACCTCCTGTCCTTTCATATATATTATACGAAACTGTCTGTCCGAAATCCTCGGATTGCCCGGATATCAGCGCAAAAGAGACCCGCCGATTCCTTCTTTCTCATACATGAATCTGAAAACACAAAAGAAACGAATGGTGCGGAATCGGTAATACGCTATGATTATAGTTGGTGAAACAGAAACGAAAGAAACGGACATCGCAAAGATACCGGAAGTATAAACGGGTCGCCGGGATGATTCTGACCGTATTCATGGCAGTCATGTTTGGGCTTGGCGTCCGGAGTTTTTTTGTGGTTCCGCCTGAAGCGAAACGGGAAGCGGAAGAAATCGAAGAGATGCTGAGGAGACAGCAGGAAGAAGAGGAAGCCCGCAAGAAGGCATTGCAGGAAGAACTTGCCCGCAAAGCGGCAGAAGAAGCGGAACAGAGACGGATTGAAGAAGAGCTTGCCGCAAATCCCCTGAAGGCGAAGTATACCGACGCCGCTGAAATGACCGTTGTCGGAATCGGGGATTCGGTGATGCTGGCAGCGAGTGATGCTCTGTATGAAGCGTTTCCGAACGGATACTTTGACGCCGTGTTCGGGCGGACGATTTATGACGGCAAGAAAGTCGCCGCATCGCTTGCCCAGCAGGATACCCTCGGAGATGTGGTGGTGTTCTCCCTCGGCGCCAACTCCTATATTGAAGAAGCAGATGTGGAGGAACTGATTCAGACCTGCGGGGACCGGCCCACCTTCTGGCTTACGACATTCGGCGTAACCAATGACTCAAACGAAAAGACAGAGCGGGTCATAAGCCGTTATGACAAAGCGTATATGATCGACTGGGGATCTTTGGCCGCAGAACATATCAATACCTATATTCTGGCCGACGGGCTTCATCCCACTGCGGAGGGCTCCAGGGCATATGCGCAGCTGATTCATGACACGATCAACGAACAGGTGCTTGGAAAATCATGAAGAACGCGCGTACTTCAAAAACAGGAAAGATCTGCGGCCTGGACGGACTGCGTACGCTGGCGTTATTCGGTGTACTGCTGTTCCATATGTTTCCGCGCACGGTAAAGGGCGGATACTTCGGTGTCATCCTGTTTTTTGTCATAAGCGGATTTCTCACGGCGTACAGTGATGTGAAAAAGGGCGGAGAACCGGTCTTTTCGTACTATAAAAAGCGGTTTCTGAGAATCTACCCGGCGCTGATCATCATGCTGTTCTGCAGTGTGGAGGCGATCGCACTGACCGATAAATTCAAGCTTGTAAACGTACAGGAAGAAATACGCAGCGTCCTGCTTGCCTATAACAACTACTGGCAGATTTCAAAGAGTGCAGATTACTTTGCGAATCTCTCTTCCAACTCTGCCTTTACCCATCTCTGGTATACGTCGATCCTGATCCAGTTTGAACTGGCCTGGCCGTTTCTGCACCGCCTGTTCCGGCGCTTCAGAAACAATCTCAGACCCTTTGGGTACCTGGTGCTTGCGTCGATGCTGGTAATGCCCATTGGCTCCTTTCTCAGTTCAATCTCACAGTCTCAGCTGTACTACGGTACCTTCGCGCGGATTCACGCACTTCTGATCGGAGCCTGGTTTGGATGGAGGCGGGCCCTGGCAGAGCAGCGTCCAATCAAAACCGCCCGTCCCTTGCCGGTACTCTCTGCGGTAGTGCTGTATACTGCAGGCACGATTCTGGTCTACGCATATGCGGGCGGGGATGCGCTGTGGGTATACCGGTGCGGAATCGTACTGTACGGGGCGTGTTCCGGCATTGTGGTATATCTGGTAAGCTATGCCGGGCGAAAGGTTTCCCGCATCCTGGATAATCCGGTGTGCCGGTTCTTCAGCACCTACAGTTATGAAATCTATCTCTGGCAGTATCCGGTTCTGTTTGTTTTCATTCTGCGAAACCTGGATCACCACTACGCACTGGAGTTTGGAATCCTGCTGGTGTTAAGCATCTGGACCCATGATACGCTGGCATTTATTCAGCGGCGGCTTGCGAAGCAGAAGTGACAATTCCAATGAAGCGGAAAAGGGGGTGTATGACATAACCCCGGAACAGCAGGCATGCCTGCAGGGACGGAAACAGCCGTAAAAAATCAGTCTTCCGACTGATTTTTTTACACAGGACGTATCAGACAAATTGCCGGATCGTACTTACTTCTTTTCCAGACAGGTGAGAATCGCATCGATGATCTCAGGATTCTCATACGTTCTGCCGTCTCTGCCATAGGTCATCGCAAAGCGGAAATTGTCTGCCATGCATTCTTCCGGGTCAATGAGATACCCGGTGTTGCCGCCCATGACCTCATTCATATTTGAACATTCCTCAGACGGATAGAAGGTATTGGAACCGTCAATCGGCACAAGTGCTGTGCCCATGCATTCAAAGAAGGTGTCGCCTTTCGTTTCATACGGCTTTGACGCATAGAAGACGAGATAGCAGTCTTTCAGCTCACCGTTGATATTGAAGGAGGCATAGGCATCGTGGTGTTCCACATCCGGATTGGGGATATAGGAGTCGTTCAGAACCGGCGGAATACCGTAGTCAGTGTCACTGACCGTGAAATGGATGATGCGGTACATGTCTTTGCGGAAGTCCGGATTGCTGCGGGTCAGACAGTGGAAGATCTCATGCCACATGATTTCTTTTCCCTTCACGTCGCCGGATCTGATCAGATCCAGCAGGCGGTCGCCGAAGAAGATCGTTGTGCCGTGGGTATAGGCCAAGCTGTCGCATTCTTCGTGCTGGGTGGATTTGACAAGGGTGATACGGTCAAGCGGCGGAAGTGTTACACCCGCTTTTTCTGCGTCGGCGGTCATTTCCGCCAGCAATGCATCGACCGCGTTCTTTTCCTCTTCGCTGAATTCTTCCATCTGCGCGACGGCGAAATCCATGTATTCCTCCAACGTCGCATCTTTCTGATCGGTTTTGTAATCCAGAGAATAGCGGCTGAAGCTGTTAAAAAAGTCATCCTGCGACTTCAGGATCTCCACTGCTTCTTCTTTATCCGCAAAGGTGTGTTCCATCGTGGGCCTATCTGTCACAGCCGGGGTTTTCCCTGCGGCGCAGCCGGCTGTTAACAGCACCGCCGACAGAAACAATATCATGGTCTTTTTCATGCGAAACTGCCTCCGTCTTTATTATAACAATCCCGTTGTCTTCACCTTCACGAAACCGCTGTGGCTTCGAGGCTGAACGATACCCTGTGAGATCCGGCGGGTATAAAAAAGCAGGCGGCCACAGGGTCACCTGCCGGGATGCGTGTTTGAACGCTTTGGATTACCGGTCGATCTGCCGGTAATACTTGTACAGCGCCTGATACAGCAGGACGGACACAATTACGCAGATCACCGCGTTCAGTGCGGTCACGCCTGCCATCCAGGTCGAAAGAATGGAAGCGGCTTCGGCAGATACGCCAAGGAGATATCTGCGGTAAAGATAGGTGATGATCGGCTCAAAGATCACGTTGAAGCCAAGGCCTGCGATCGCGCTGATCAGCGTGATTTTGCGGATCTGTTTACGGTCATCGGTTTCATTCAGCCCCATCTTCTCTGCGGTCTTGCCGGCAATAAAGCCGATCATGAACTTCAGAAAGAAGGTCTTCGGTGCCGATGCGATATACAGCGGATCGAGTACATCCGCCAGTGAAAGACCGACGGCACCCGCAATGCCTCCGGCAACCGGGCCGATCAGCCAGGCGGAAAGGACAACGATCGCATTTGCGATATGGATGGCAACCGCGCCGCCGGTCGCCAGCGGAATACTGATCTTAAGATAGGTGAATGCGATAAAGTTCAGCGCTGCGAACATTACCATAAAGCTGAATTTCCGGATGTGTTTTCGGTTCATAGTTCTACCCCCTTTTTGCAGGTTTCCCTGCGGTTCCCCTTTGAATATATGAGTCCAAGTATATGCATATGACTGGTATGGTTGAATAACCAGAAAATGACAATAATTTAAGACCAGATTGGAAGCGGGGGAAGACAATGCGCAAATGAAAAACCACCCCGGTGAGAATTACCGGGATGGCGGAAGAACCCAGGCGATCAGATAATCCGTCACTTCTCCGTAAGAGCGGATCCCGCTTTCATGGGAGAAGGTTTTGAGATACGTATCATTGATATTGTCACTGACATCCTGAAGCGGGGAGTCATATTTGGCATAGGCAGCGCGGGTATCGCTTCGGTCACGGAATACCATGGCAAAAGAAGGATCGTCCGCATATTGCGCAGCCAGTTCCTGTGCCCGTTCCGGGTTTTCTGCGGAGAGGGAGGCCCAGCAGTATCCGAAGGCGGAATAATACCCGCTGTAGCGGAAATACAGGCTGTCCTGATTGATACAGGCAAGAAAGGCACAGAAGTTGGCTTCCTGCTCACTGGCTATGCCGAGCCGGTGCGCTGCTTCATGACACATCGTAAAGGGCAGGGGAATCACCGGCACATTGCGGGGCACGGAAGACTCTCCGGTAACCGGCATAAACATCCCGATGATGCCGTTGTACAGAAGATATTCTCCGATCAGCGAGAAACACTTTACCGGTGCAGAAGACCCTTCAAATACCGGATACGTTTCGCTCAGCGGAAGATACGAAGATCCGGCGGCTTTCGCTGTCTGAAAGAAATCCTGCGGCAGCGCATGACCTTCTTCGTCCCGCGGAATAAGCAGGGCATCTTTCGAGGCTTCCTGAAGATAGTATTCCGCCGCCGCATACAGCTCGTCTTCGGAGTACTCCCGGACGTCCAGCGAAAGGTATTCCGAAAGCTTCGGCGCATAATGATTGCCGAGCCATCCCTGTACGGCAGAGAACAGCAGAACCGAAACGACCAGAAGGCTCTTCTGCATCAGACGAAGAACTCCGTGTTTTCGTCTGACCGTACGAATCAGCGACAGAATAAACAACAGAACCAGGCAGAGCGCTCCGATATCCCAGACCGAATACGGCACCGCGGAGAACAGCCATGCGGCCGCTGCCATCCAGCGTTTGGAAAGATCCCGGTACCACGGGAAAAAGAACGAAGGTATGCGCGGAAACAGAAGCAGTTCCGCAAACGATATGCCAAAGAGAAGAAGCACCGGGATCCAGCGGCGGCGGGTTGATTTCATACTCACAATTATAAACAGCG
>CAJOLG010000052.1 GCA_905235315.1 uncultured Solobacterium sp.
ATGAGAGAACAATGAACCGTGCAGAATGGAAACAGGAATTTGAAGGGAAACGGATTCTGATCTGGGGCTTCGGCCGGGAAGGGAAGTCTTCGCTTCGCTGGATCCGCACGCTGTGTCCGGAACTTCCCGTCGACGTTGCGGAGAAGAACGTCGGTCCGTCTCTTATGGAAGCGGCCTCGGCGTTCTGCGGCGTGAGGGCTCTTTCCCAGGAAGATGCGGATTTTGCGTCCTATGACATGGTGATCAAATCACCCGGGATTGTCATACCTGCCGGCATGGATCGTTCCAACATTACCCAGCAGACCCATCTGTTCCTCAAACATCACGGGCATCAGACCGTGGGCATCACCGGCACAAAAGGAAAGAGCACGACCACATCCCTTTGTCATGCGGTCCTTTCCGCGTCATATCATACGCATCTGATCGGAAATATCGGGATTCCCTGTTTTGATATTCTCGACGAACTGGATGATGCGGATCTGTGCGCGTTTGAGGTGTCCTGCCATCAGCTGGAAGACTGCCCGTACAGCCCGCATACCGCGGTTTATCTCAATCTCTATGAAGAACATCTCGATCATTATGCGGATTTTCAGGCATATGGGGATGCCAAGGCGAATGTGTTCCGCCATCAGAAAGACGGAGATACGGTGATTCTTGGAAAGGATCTCCCGTATACCTCCGAACGCCCGGATGCACTTCTCATCGGGACCGATATTCGTGCAGAGGGGAATACGCTGTTTGTCAAAGACCGGCAGATCACGGTTTCGGAAACGAAACTGATCGGAAGCCATAATATGGTTAATCTTGCGACCGCCTGGGCCGTCGGAATGCAGTACGGCATTTCTGCGGAGGATTTTCTGCGCGCTGCCGCCGCATTTCAGCCGCTGCCGCATCGCCTGGAATATATCGGGGAACGGGACGGCATCCGCTTCGTGAATGACAGTATCTCGACGATCGGGCAGGCAAGCATCGCAGCGCTTGAAGCACTGCCGGACACGGATGTGGTACTGATCGGGGGAATGGACCGCGGGATCGAATATGAGGAACTTGAGGAGTATCTTTCTGCCCATCCGGAACTCAATGCGGTATTTATGTATGCGACAGGGAAGCGCATTTATGAGGAGCTGCAGGCCCGCTCTTTGATCCATGACCGGATGTTTCTCTGCGAAACGCTTTCCGAGGCGCTTGCCTGCGGGATCCGGCATTGCCGCAGAGGGCATATCCTTCTTCTGTCCCCGGCTGCGTCCAGTTATGATCATTTCAAAAACTTTGAAGAGCGCGGAGAGGAATTCCGCAGGATGGCCGTCGGATCATGAGCTATCGCGTAATAATCCCCGATACCGGGGAACTCATGGAACAGTGGAATATTCCGGCTCTGCCGGCAGCCGCAATCGGTGCTTCGGATCTTTCCGAGGAGCAGATCAGGGAACTGCTTGATCCTTCCGAAACGATGCACGATTCCTGCTGTGAAGCGCTGGATAAGGTCTGCCGCCGCCTGATGAAGGCAAAAGCAGACGGGGAGAAAGTATTCACTGCCGGAGATTATGATGCGGACGGCATCTGCTCCACCGCATTGATGAAAGATATCCTGGACCGTCTCGGCATTGTGAACGGCTATTATATTCCCGACCGGTTCAAAGAAGGATACGGTCTATCCGAAGCGACCGTAAAGCTTGCCCATGAGAAGGGGTATACGCTGATCATAACGGTCGATAACGGCGTCAAGTGTTTTGGGGCGCTGACGCTGGCGAAACAGCTGGGCATGGATGTGATCGTTACCGATCATCACACGATCGAAGAGGAGGTCCCCTGTGACATTCTGCTTCATCCGGATGTGATGGAGCCGGAATTTGCAAATCTTTCCGGTGCCGGCGTTGTACTCGAGATATCGCGAAAGTTGTTCGGTGAGATTCCGATGCATACGGCAATCGCGGCGATTGCGCTGATCGGGGATGTAATGCCTGTATGGCATGAAAACCGCCGCATTATCCGCTCCGGCCTCCGTGCGATTGAACACGGAGAGCTTCCGGCAGTACTTCCGCTGCTGCGCAGAGGAAGCACAGTTGATGAAATGACGGTTTCGTTTCAGATTGTGCCGAAGCTTAACAGCGTTGCACGGATGAACGATACATCCAATGTGAATACGCTGGTTCCGTTTCTGCTCTGCCGCCGGCAGGATCAGATTGAACACTATGCCTCACAGCTGGAACGGGTGAACAGCGCCCGGCGAAGACGTTCGGACACAATGGTAAAACGGGCTCTCGAACTGGAGGCGGAAGACAGCTTTCCGGTGATTTTTGACGAAACGTTTTTTGAAGGGGTCAGCGGAATTGCGGCCGGAAGACTTGCGCGGACCTGGAATAAACCCGTGCTGGTTTTCGCCCGGCATGACGATCTTCTGAAAGGCAGCGGCCGGAGTATTGAAGGGTTTGATATGTATTCGTTCTTCAGCGGATTTGAAGAACTGGAACAGTTCGGCGGACATACCGGCGCGGTTGGAATTGCGGTGAAGGAATCCCGGTTTGAAGAGTTTCAGGCGCATGTCCAAAGCCGGATGCGGGAGATCCGCCTTCCGGAGAATCCGCCGGCCGACCGGGCATTTCTGACGGATGCGGAACACCTGACGTTTGGGGAGGTTTCCGCCCTGGAAGCACTGCGTCCGTTTCCGAAAGAACTTGTATCGGTATGTGCAGTCCGCAGACCGGCGCTCCGGGCAGTAAACGCGTATGACCGTGTGATCCGGTATCAGTTTGCGAATTCCTGCGGGGGATATGAAGGCGTGCAGTTTACCGCGGGGAAGGCGGAACCGATGCGGGATATTCCCTGGCTGATCGGCAGTCCTTCGGTTTCCCGGTTCCGGGATCGGGTCCGGGTTGAAATCCGGATTGAAGCGTTTGACGCTGAGAATGACGGATAAAACGACATACCGCAGGGAAAGTATTGAATCTGCCTGCGTAAAATGATGATATACTCATTGCATAGCCCGATTTCTACGGGTGTATTACTGCGATACAGGAGAGGTAGTTATTATGTCAGTAGATCTTGTGAAATACGTTGCGACAATCCCTGATTATCCGATCAAGGGGGTTCTCTTCCGTGATGTCACCCCGATTCTGCAGGACGGCGAGGCATTTGCGGAGTCTGTCCGGCAGCTTGCGGCGATCGCTAAAGAGATGAACGCGGATGTGATCGTGGGTCCGGAAAGCCGCGGCTTCATCGTGGGCGCGCCGGCGGCGTACGAACTGGGAATTGGATTTGTCCCGGTCCGCAAACCCGGAAAACTCCCGCGGGAGACCGTCTCTGTAAAGTATGAACTTGAGTACGGAACCAATGAACTGTTCATTCATAAGGACAGCATTAAGCCCGGCCAGCGCGTCGTAATCATGGATGATCTGCTTGCGACCGGCGGCACTGCCAAAGCGGCAGCGGAGCTGATCGAACAGCTCGGCGGGGTTGTTGCGGGATTCGCATTTATTATTGAACTGGAGGGACTCCCCGGCAGAAAGATGCTGGAGGGCTACGATGTGCGTGCCCTCATGGCGTTGCCTGACAGCGAGTAACTGCGAGGCAGACACAAAACCGAAGAGCGTTCTCTTCGGCTTTTTCTAAATGAAGCAGAGCGGAAAGGAGGCAGGTATGGAAGATTATAAAAATGCCGGCGCAGGCGATGTCCTGAGCGAGGCACAGAAATATATTCACAATCAGGACAGCCTGGATCTCATTTCGCGTGCCGCCAACTATGCGGCGGAAGCCCATGCCGGCCAGTTCCGCCGCAGCGGCGAGCCGTATACGGCACATCTTTACAATGTGGCGTATATTCTTGCGACCCTGCGGGTCGGACCGAAAACGATTGCGGCAGGTCTGCTTCATGACACCATCGAGGATACCGGGATTTCGCGCGACGAGCTCGCAAAACTGTTTGATGATGAGATTGCCGATCTCGTGGAATCGGTCACCAAGATCGGTGCACTGAAATTCAAAGGCAAAGATGATCCGGAGTATCAGGCGGCGAATCACCGCAAGATCTTTATTGCCATGGCCCGGGATGTCCGCGTGATCCTGATCAAGCTGGCAGACCGCCTGCACAATATGCGGACGCTGGAATATCAGCCGGAGGAAAGCCAGAAGCGGATTGCGGCAGAAACCCTTGATGTGTATGCGCCGATTGCGCACCGGCTTGGTATCAGTGCAATCAAAAACGAGCTCGAAGACCTGTCTTTTTACTATCTGAACCGGAAAGAATACTACCGCATCGCCCACCTTGTGGAAAACAAAAAGCAGGAGCGGGATGAATCCGTTCAGAAGATGATTGCCGAGATCTCGGAGATGCTGAGAGAACATGATATCGAGTTCCGCATTTTCGGCCGCTCCAAGCATCTGTATTCCATTTATCACAAGATGGTTGTGCGCAATAAACGGTTTGAAGAGATTCTGGATCTGCTTGCGATCCGGATTGTCACCCGCACCGAGCTCAACTGCTATGAAGTGCTCGGATACATTCATGCCAAATACAAACCGATTCCCGGCCGTCTGAAAGACTACATTGCAATGCCGAAAACCAACATGTATCAGTCGCTTCATACAACGATCATGGCGGATGAAGGCAAGATCTTTGAAGTGCAGATCCGCACGGAGGAGATGGATGCCATCGCCGAACGCGGTGTTGCGGCACACTGGCGGTACAAGGAAGGCGGCAACTACGATGCCCGGACGGAACAGAAGGAGATCGAAGACAAACTCTCGTGGTTCCGTGATTTTGCCGTGTTCACCAGTGACAGTGAAGATGAAAGCGCCAGTGAATACATGGCAACCCTGCAGCGGGATGTCTTTGAGGCAAATGTTTATGTCATGACCCCGAAAGGGAGGGTAATCGATCTTCCCAACGGTGCGACGCCGATCGATTTTGCCTACCGGATTCATACCGATGTCGGTCATACCGCAGTCGGCGCAATCGTCAATGATGCGATGGTTCCGCTGAACACGGAGCTTCATACCGGAGATGTTGTGAGTATCCGGACCATGAAGGGAACCGGTCCGTCGGAAGACTGGCTGAAATTTGTCAAAACCAATCAGGCAAAGAACAAGATCCGCGCCTGGTTTGCCAAGCGGGAGGCAGAGAAGCGCGATTCCATGGTGGACCAGGGAGAAAAGATCCTTTCGGATGAATTGAAGAAACGCGGGTTTGAGCCGAAGAACTACATGGAGAAGAAAAAGATCGAAGGGATCATGAAAGAATTCTCCGCCCGCGAATATTCCGATCTGATGTACGGCCTTGCGGTCAAGACAATCAACCCGACCGCAGTCTGTGAAAAGCTGACCAATCAGAAGCGGGGAGCGGGAGATGAAGCGCTGTCCAAACTGCTTTCCCGTGACAATGTCAAAAAGCAGGCGATGACAAAAACCGGCATCATCGTACCCGGTATTGAATCCATCAAGCTTTCGCTGGCACAGTGCTGCCTGCCGGTTTACGGAGATCCGATCATCGGCTATGTCACAAAAGGAGAGGGCGTCAAGGTTCACCGGAAAACCTGTTCCAATGTGACAAGTTCGGATGCGCGTCTTATCGAATGCATGTGGGACGAAGAGGACCGGGAACGTCTGTATGACAGCGATATTGTGATTATCGCGGAAGACCGGAACTTTCTGCTTACCGACATCGTGACTTCCGTTTCGCAGAGCCGCGCGCCGATGCTGAAGGTATCCGCCAACGTCAACCGCAGTGATCTTACCTCGACGATCAAAATGAAGATTCAGGTCCACAACGCAGAACAGCTGGAAGTGCTCCTTGCCAATCTGCGGAAGGTGGAAGGAGTGATCAGCGCAATGCGGGTATCGCATTAGTTCTTGTTTTCAGCGCCTGAAATGCTATAATCCATGGTATCGATGACGAAGAAATCCGATATCGCAGAGGCAGTGACAGAGACGGCGGTCAGGTGAAAGCGCCGGCTGAAACGTACCGGAAAGACACTTCCGAGATGAATTCCTGAACCGTACAGTAGGGGATTCCGTATTCCGCGTTAAGGAAAAGAGCGCACAGTTTTCGAACGAACTGTGAACTGAGGTGGCACCACGCAGATACTGCGTCCTTGGAAGGACGCTTTTCTTTTGAAAAGGAGGCACGATATGAATTATCAGACCCCGCGGGGGACCTATGACATTCTTCCGGGAGAGACGGAGAAGTGGCAGAAAACAGAGGAATTGATCCGTGAAGTCTGCCGGCTTTACCGCTACCGGGAAATCCGCACACCGGTTTTTGAAAGTACCGCCGTATTCAAACGGGAAAATGATTCCAGTGACATGGTCAACAAGGAGATGTACACGTTCGCGATGGGTGATGACAGTTACACCCTGCGGCCGGAAGGCACAGCCGGAGTAATCCGTTCCTTTGACCAGCATAAAATGTACGGGGAGGCAGAACTTCCCGCGCGCCTGTATTATCTTGGGCCGATGTTCCGCCATGAGCGCCCGCAGAAGGGCAGACAGCGCCAGTTTACGCAGTTCGGCATTGAATCGATCGGCGCCAAATCGCCGGAAATCGATGCGGAGGTGATTGCCCTTGGAATCGATATCGTCCGGCGGATGGGCATATCTTCCGTGAAGGTGTGCATTAATACACTGGGGGATGATGCGTCCCGCGCTGCCTACCGCAATGCTCTGAAGGAATACTTCACACCGCATATTGATGCGTTCTGCGGTGACTGTAAACGTCGGCTGGAACAGAACCCGCTCCGGATTCTTGACTGCAAGGTCGATGCGGATAATCCGATTCTCAAGGATGCGCCGCGGTTAAGCGATTACCTGAACGAAGAGAGCAGGGAATACTTCAGCCGTGTGCTTTCTGCCCTGGACGGACTCGGCATTCCGTATGAGATCGATGACCGGCTTGTGCGCGGTCTTGATTACTACACGCATACCGTGTTTGAAGTAAAGAGCACCCGGCCCGACAGCGGTGCACAGGCGACGGTTTTCGCCGGCGGCCGGTATGACCACCTCGTGGAATACTTTGGCGGCCCTCAGCTGTCCGGTATGGGATTCGCAATCGGACTGGAACGGCTGATCTCGCTTGCGGAGGAAGAAGGCTGGAGCGTCGATGCGTCTTCGGATGCCGAGGTTTATGTCATGGGGGCCGGAGAAGTCGGAAGCGCGCCGCTGACGCTTGCCGCAAAGCTGCGGGATGCCGGGTTTGTGACCGACGTCAATCTTCTGCCGCGGAAGATGAAAGCACAGTTCAAAAGCGCTGACCGAAGCGGGGCAGATGTGATTGTAATTGTCGGAGAAGAAGAACTCCGTGCCGGAAATGTAAATGTCAAAAACAAAAAAGACAACACCCAGGAAACGGTCGCTGTCGATGACCTGGTCAATACTGTAAAGGGGATCTTGGAAAAATGAAACGTACAGATCATAACGGAACACTTCGCGCAGGCGATGCCGGCAGAACGGTAACTCTGATCGGCTGGGTCGCAAAGCGCCGCAACTTCGGCTCGCTCGTATTTATTGACCTGCGGGACCGCTCGGGCATCTGTCAGATCGTATTTGATGAGACTGTCAGCGATGCCGTAAAAGATGTGCGCAGTGAGTATATTCTTCAGGTAACCGGGGAAGTCCGGGTCAGAAAAGATCCGAACCCGAAACTGCCGACCGGAGAAATTGAGGTTGCCGCAAAGGAAGTGAATATCATCAATACCGCTGAAACATCCCCGATCACAATTGCGGATGACAGTGATACCAGCGAGGATATCCGCCTGAAATACCGGTATCTTGATCTGCGCCGCAAGCCGCTTCAGGACAACCTGATCCTGCGGCACAGAATTCAGATGATCGTGCGGCGCGTGCTGGATGAGGAAGGGTTTATTGAAGTATCAACCCCGATCCTGGCCCGCTCCACACCGGAGGGCGCCAGAGATTATCTGGTTCCTTCCCGGATTTACAACGGCCGGTTCTGGGCGCTTCCGCAGAGCCCGCAGATCTATAAGCAGCTGCTGATGATCTCCGGCATGGAACGCTATTTCCAGATTGCCCGCTGCTTCCGGGATGAAGATCTTCGGGCCGACCGGCAGCCGGAATTCACTCAGATCGATATTGAGATGAGCTTTGTGGAGGAAGATGATGTATTCGCTGTCGTTGAAAAGCTGATGCGCAGTATCTTCCGTGAGATCAGAAAGACAGAACTTCCGGAGTTTGCACGTCTGTCCTGGGATGAGTGCATGAAGAAATACGGTACGGACAAACCGGATCTGCGGTTTGGAAATACGATCCATGATCTGACCGATCTCTTCCGGAATACGGAATTCCAGGTATTCCGTTCCGTGATCGATGCGGGAGGGGAGATTGACGCGGTTCATTTTGCCGGTATTGCGGATCAGTACAGCCGCAAGGCCATCGACAAGCTTCAGGAATTCCTGAAGGCAGGATTCCGTGCCAAGGCGCTTGCGTATCTGAAACTGGAGAACGGGGTGCTTTCCGGCTCCATTGCCAAGCCGCTTTCCGAAGCGGAAAAAGCAGCTGTAATTTCGCATTTTGACATGCATGACAATGACATCGTGTTCCTGATTGCGGATACACCTCAGATCGCAAGAGCTGCGCTCGGCGCGCTCCGGATCCGGGTTGCGCACGAACAGGATCTGATTGACCGCAGCCAGGACCGTTTCCTCTGGGTCACCGACTTCCCGATGTTTGAGTACAGCGAAGAAGAGAACCGCTGGGTCGCGGCGCATCATCCGTTTACCGCACCGAAAGAAGAAGATGTGGATAAACTGTTTACTGACCCAGAGCACTGCAGTTCGCGGGCCTATGACCTTGTGCTCAACGGCTATGAGCTTCTTTCCGGTTCGATTCGTATTCATGATCAGGACCTTCAGGAGAAAGTATTTGAGGCGATCGGTCTTACGATGGAACAGGCAAAGCAGAAGTTCGGCTTCTTCCTGGAAGCGTTCCGTTACGGAACACCGCCGCACGGCGGAGTCGGCATCGGTCTGGAACGCCTTACGATGGTTCTTGCCGGAACGGAAAACATCCGTGATGTTGTGGCGTTCCCCACGACGAACAGTTCGCTCGATCTGATGACCGAAAGCCCGAACTATGTCGATGACGCGCAGCTTGAAGTACTCGGCATTGAAGTGAGTGAAGATAATAAAAAACAGGCATAATGTCAAGACTGTACAGCCTGTATTCACTTTGTTATATTGAAGTTGCCGGAAGGACCACATATTTTTCCAACACATTGATATAGGGAATTCTGACTGGACATCCAGGTGTGAAAGCCCGGTACGGCCGGGAATCCCGGCGGATGGATAAGAATGCCCACCTCTACATAAGAGGGAACATATCACCCCTTCTGGCATTTTCTTCGGATTGAAAAACAGACCGTTCAGCGGTCTGTTTTCTTTCGGGGCTGCCCGCTTTCTGCGCCTTGCGCGGCGGATTCTGCGCCGGATCGTTCTGCGGATGATGAGAATCAGAAGGAGAACCAGAAGAATGATAAGCAAGGCGGCGGTCCAGAACAGGAAGGGGTGTTCTCCGCGGAGTGCATTGAGGGTATTGATGATGTGTGCCAGAGTGCTGTATTCCGCATCCGTTTCGGAAACAATCGTTGTTTCATAAACGGTCTGTCCCTGTACCGTTACCGTCAGGGTGCCGAGCACATCGCCGGCCGCGAGAGGTGCCTGGATGCGCTCCGGGACCGTAGAGACAATCTCCGGTGCTGCTTCGGCAGGCAGATCCATCGTGACCGTCTCGGGTACGGCAACCTCGAAGATCACCTCCGGAAGGGTATCATTCACGGTGACCTCGGTCAGATGTTCTCCGGCCGACAGAAGGGTTTTCCGTTCATAGTGCTCCGCATACCACCCATAGACCGAAGCGGCATCCGCAAGATGTCCGGTTCCTTCGGAATGCGCGGTGGTAAGGACAAGATGCATCCCGTTGAATTCCGCATGCGACGTGAAACATCTTCCGGCC
>CAJOLG010000053.1 GCA_905235315.1 uncultured Solobacterium sp.
ATCGTCGCCTATTATCCGGAAGTTCTGGAAGACAACTGCCCCGAACTCCGCAAGGTGCGGTTTATCCGGGATTTCATTGATTTGTCGGACCGCAAAAAGTTCACATCCCGGTTTGTGAATACCGCACAGAGCCACTGGCCCGAACTGACAAAACAGGAGATCCGTTCGGCGATCTCTGCCGCATATGCGGAGTACGATGCGCATATGGCTGCGGTACGGGAAAAAGCGGATGAGATCATTGCCCAGGCACGTTCGGAAGGGAAACGCATTTTCGTACTGGCCGGACGGCCCTATCATGCCGATCCGGAAGTCAGTCACGGAATCGATCAGCTGATTACGCGGCTTGGCCCGGCGGTTGTCACGGAAGATTCTGTCGCCCTGAAGGCGGGGGAAATCCGTCCTGCAGTGCTGAATCAATGGACATACCACAGCCGGCTCTATGCGGCGGCGTACTATGTAACAACCCAAAAAGATATGGATCTTGTGCAGCTGGTATCCTTCGGGTGCGGGCTGGATGCGATCACTTCGGATGAAACAAGATCGATCCTGCTGAACGGCGGAAAACTGTACACGCAGCTGAAGATTGATGAGATCACAAATCTCGGCACTGTGAATATCCGCCTTCGCAGTCTCTTGGCAGCTCTTGAAGAGGAGGATTCGTAATGGAATATCAGACTCCCGCTTTTACAAAGGAAATGATGAAGGATTATACCGTGCTTGTGCCGGATATGTCGCCGATTCAGTTTGCCCTGTTCAAAGCCGCGCTCGAAAGCGAAGGGTATCACCGGATCGTGCTGATCGGAAGCCGGTCCCAGGACGTGCTTCGCCTCGGGCTGAAGTACGTTCATAACGATACCTGCTATCCTGCGCTGCTGATTATCGGTCAGTTTCTTGAGGCACTGGAAAGCGGAGAGTACGATCTTTCGCATACCGCGCTGCTGATTTCCCAGTCCGGCGGCGGCTGCCGGGCGTCCAACTACATTCATCTGCTGCGAAAGGCGCTCTGGAACGCAGGCTACCGGACGGTTCCGGTCATCTCTGCGAATGTCAGCGGACTGGAAAAGGATTCGGTAATGCCGGTTACCCCGCGGCTGCTGATCAAGCTGCTCACCGTCTGTGAATACGGCGATCTGATCATGGCGCTCCGCAACGAAACGCATGCCTATGAGGTGCATCCGGGGGATGCGGACCGCATGAAAGACAAATGGATTGAACGGATCAGCGGCTGGCTCCATGAAAACCGGAATGTCGGACTCTTCTCCTATCGCCGGGTATTCCGTGAAATTACTGCGGATTTCGCATCGATTGAACTGCACCGGGTGCCGAAGGTGAAGGTTGGTGTTGTCGGAGAAATCTATGTGAAGTTTTCTCCTGCCGGAAACAACAATCTGCTCACCATGCTGGAGGAGCAGGACTGTGAAGTCAACTTTCCGGGACTTATGGGATATGTGGAATACAGTGCACAGAACCTGATACTGGACGGGACGTATTACGGGATGAAACCGAATCTTGCCAATGCGGCGAAAATTCTGATCCGCTGGCTGAATCATGTCGGGAATACGATGTCGGATATTCTCCGGGAATACGGGTTCTATGCGCCGGGAAGTTTTACGGATCTGATGAAAAAACCGGAGGGAATTCTCGACCTCGGCACGAAGATGGGAGAAGGGTGGCTTCTGACCGCGGAGATGATTGAACTGATTGAAGGCGGCTATACGAACATTGTCTGTGCCCAGCCGTTCGGATGTCTGCCGAATCATATTGCGGGGAAAGGCGTCATCAACAAGATCCGGGAACGGTTTCCGGATGCCAACATCACACCGGTGGACTATGATCCAAGCGCAAGCCGTGTCAATCAGGAAAACCGTATCCGGCTGATGCTGGCGGTGGGGAAAGAACAGCTCGAACCATCCGAAAAACAATAACGAAAAAAGGCACCGGGAACTGCCGCACACGGACAGTTCAGCGGGGCCTTTTTCAGTCTGATTTCGGAAGAAGGAGTGCGAGACACTGCTGTGTCAGCTGGTTGAGAATCGGCCGTATTTCATCTTCCGTATATCGTTTTGTTTCCCGGTTCAGCGAAATGAGCTGGGCGATGCCGCCGACCGCAAAGGATATGATCAGTTCTTCTTCCTGACTCTCATCATCCTTGAGAGCCAGTTTTACAAGCCACTTCTGGAGTTTGGAGTGCTGCTGGGATTCCCGGCCTTCCCCAAGACAGAGCAGATCCGACATGCGGGGTGTCAGTGCTTTGTTGAATTCCTGATAATACTGTTCGGGATCGGTATAGATGAGTCCGCGGTACGCAAAGTTTTCAAAGCATTCTTCCAGAATCCGGTTTTCCACTTCTTCATTCAGGTGATATATATCTTCAAAGTAATGATAAAACGTTGTCCGGTTGGTATTTGCCAGCCGGCAGAGTTCCGTGATCCGGACGCGTTCGATCGGATAGCGGTGCCGGAGTTCCAGATACGCACTGCCGATCCGGCGCTTTGTCATTAACGTTCGCTGACTGTTTTTCATACTTATACAATATTAACACCTGTAAATGTTTTTTCGCATATATTGCTTAAAAAGTTAAAAAAAACTATAATTCAGTTGTAAGCATGAGTATGTCTGACGCAAAGCGGTTCTGTTTCATTCGCAGAATGCGGCTCCTCAGGATGAATCGTGCAAAATGAGAAGGAGGCAGACAGGCGGGTAATCCCGGGTTCTGCCTTTTTATTTGAAAAGTCAGAAACGAACGTCTGTCCGAAGAGAATGCTATAATTTTTAACGGTAAATTCTGCTGTTCTGCGGTTGATCTGAATGCCGGAACAGGGATGCGGAAGGAGGAGAATCCGGCCGTTCTCGCCGGACAGGCTGAGAATCGTGCGGGAGAACATATGAAAGAAATCTGTACCGGAATTCTCGCGCATGCGGACGCCGGCAAAACCACCTGCATCGAATCCTTTTTTGCGCATACGGGCGTGATCCGCAAAACCGGCCGGGTTGATCACGGAGACTCGGTTTTTGATAATGATCCGAAGGAGCGGGAACACGGTATCACGATTTATTCCAAGGAAGCGAGAATCCTCTGGAACGATACCGCCCTTAATGTCATTGATACCCCGGGGCATGCGGACTTTTCCGGTGAAATGGAACGGGTACTCTCCGTTCTTGATCTTGCGGTCGTCCTGATCAGCGGGCTTGACGGTGTGCAGCCGCATACCGTAACGATCATGAACTGCCTTGCGCATTATCATGTTCCGCTGGTCTTTTTTGTAAACAAAATGGATATCGCCCGCAGGGAGAGAGAGGATCTTCTGCGGGAGCTTCAGGACCGGTTCGGAGAATGTATCGACTGGAACGGGGAAGGCGCGGAAGAGGCGGCAGCCATGGTGAATGAACCGATGATGAACGCATTTCTCGAAACCGGTTCGATACCGCAGGAGCTGAAACGCCTTGCGGTAAGCCGGCGGGAGTGTTTTCCGGTATTCTTCGGCTCAGCGTTGAAAGATGAAGGAATCACAGAACTTCTCGATGCGGTTTCCGAGCTGGCAGAACCCGCTCCGCTGCGGAAAGAATTCGGCGCCCGGGTATTTAAAATTACGAACAGTAAGGAAGGCAGACTTGCACATCTCCGGATTACAGGAGGAACGCTGTTTGCCAAGCAGGAACTGAATGATACCGATAAGGCAGACCGGATCCGGATTATGAACGGGGCGGAGTACGAGGTCGTATCTCAGGCGGAGGCCGGAATGATTGCGGTTGTCTCCGGGACCCGGACGATCGAAGCCGGGGATGGGCTTGGGTTTGAAGAAAATCTTGCGGCACCGGTGATTGAACCCTGTCTTTCCTATACGCTGGAGGTGGCTGGGCCGCATGATCAGCGCCTTCTGCTGGAAACCTGCCGGTCGCTGGCGGAAGAGGATCCGACCCTTGCGGTGTCGGCAGACGAGGATACCGGAGCGATTCAGATTTCCATTATGGGAGAGATGCAGAAGGAGATTCTCCGGTACCGGATCAAAGAACAGACCGGAATGGATGTTTCGTTCGGACAGGGAAGGATTCTTTACCGCGAAACGATCCGGGAAACCACGTTCGGAGCCGGCCATTTTGAGCCGCTCCGTCATTTTGCGGAAGTCCATGTCCGGCTGGATCCCGCTGAGCGCGACAGCGGAATTGAAGTGAGCAGTGAATGTCCGACCGACGATCTTCCGATGCACTGGCAGACGGCAATTCTCAGCGCATTGCGTACAATACCGCATCGCGGGGTGCTGACCGGATCGCCGCTCAGCGATGTCAGGATCGTGCTGACGGCCGGGAAAGGACATCTTAAGCACACGGAAGGAGGCGATCTCCGCAATGCCTCGCGGCGGGCGGTGCGTCAGGCTCTGATGAAAACCGAAAGCATCCTGCTGGAACCGTACTGCCGGTATGAAACCGACCTTTCTTCCGCGTACCTGAGCAGGGCACTTTATGATTTTGAACAGAAAGAATGTACCGTTACGGTAAATGAAACGGATGCGGGCGTAACCATCACCGGGGAAGGCCCGATGCGGACCCTGATGAACAGCCAGGCAGATGTGACCGCCTATACAAGAGGCACCGGCCGATGTGTGATTCAGCCGATCGGATACCGGGAATGCCGGAATCCGGAGCCGATCATTGCCGGTATCGGATACGATCCGGAAACGGATCTGCGGAATCCTGCAGGATCGGTCTTCTGTTCCCATGGCTCTTCCTATACCGTTTCGTGGGAACAGTCGGATGCGTTTATGAGTATCCCGGTAAAAGACCGGGTGAAGGAAGCTTCCTACTCCCATCACACCTATCATGTCGGCGAAGAGGAACTGAAGGCGATCATCGCATCGGAATCCGGGAAAAACCGAAATCCGGACAAGAAGATGCGGCCGGCGGAAGAACCGGAAAAACCGCGTCCTCCAAGACACATAGAGGTGAAGCCGGAGTGTCTGATCATCGATGGCTATAATCTTCTGCATCTTTCCGATATCGATACCGAAGATATGGCGTATGCGCGGGAGCGGCTGATCGATGATCTTGCGGCGTATCAGGCATACGCGGACAGGAGAGTCATTGTCGTGTTTGACGGGTACCGCCGGCCGGATAATGAGGGTTCTTCATACCGCACCGGAGGACTGGAAGTGGTCTATTCACGGACCGGACAGACAGCGGATGCGTATATTGAAAAACTGGTTCACGATCTGAAAAGCGAGTACTCCATCACGGTTGCGACCAGTGATGCGCTGATTCAGAATTCCGTCTTTGCCCAGGGTGCGATGCGCGTCAGTTCGCGAACGCTCCGGGCCGAGATGGATCAGGTAAAAAAACTGTTTCTTCCGCAGTAAGCTCGGTTATAATGTCAGTGTTTTCAGCGCATTGAAACGCTGCACTTCATTTCATCAAAAAACACAACGATCAGGAGACTTATGGTAAAAGATTATTTTTCATTTGAAACGATCCGTGACAAAAACGGAGATGTGGTGTGTTACCACGTCACAGCGATCGGAACGATCGACAAAGACGGGGAAACACGCATTCGCAGTGACCTCGGAGACTCCGGAAACAAGCGAATGGCATTCGGAAAGCTGACGGTCCGCGGCCGTGACCATATGATCGGGCTGCTTCTCAGGGAAACCGGAAGCCGTGTTCACTGGCGCTCCACGGATGACCAGGGCCCTTACGCTGTTATCAGTTTTGCGGCAAGAGAAAAGCATGCGGAAGAAATCTACAATCTGAATGAAGGAGACCGTGTACTGATCGAGGGAAGGGCATATATCCGGCAGAACAGCGTTGGGCATGAAGACCGCCTGCCGGAGCTCAGCATCACGGTGAGTTCATCCTTCCTGCTGGGCCGAAGACGCCGCCCGCAGACGATGACAAGTTCGATCATTCCGCAGAAGATCCGGTCTTATGAAACTATCAATGCGGAGAGGGAACCCGAATTCTCTGAGGCGGCGGAAGACCGTCCTGCATCATTCGGTGCGTTCTCCGTTTCACCGATGAATCAGAATGATGACATCCCGTTTACGGCAATTGAACCGATGGAGCCCGGAGATGCTTCATCAGAAGAGAAAAAAGAGGAAATCGTATGAGAAGAGCAGGAATCCTGATGCCGGTGTTTTCACTGGACTCACCGTTTGGAATCGGAACATTTTCCAAAGAAGCATACCGTTTTATTGATTTTCTGAAGGAGGCCGGGCAGTCCTGCTGGCAGATTCTTCCGATCGGGCCCACCGGATTCGGAGATTCTCCGTATCAGTCCGCTTCCACATTTGCGGGGAATCCGTATTTTATTGATCCCGTGACCCTGAAGGAAGAGGGCCTTCTCTCCGAAGAAGAACTGTGGCGATATGATTTCGGCAGTGATCCGGAATCGGTTGATTACGGCCGGATGTATCAGTACCGGTATCTTCTTCTGAAGCATGCGTTTGACCGGTTCGTGGAAACCGGCGGAACACAGGACAAGGCGTACATTGCGTTTAAAGAGAAGGAAGCGTTCTGGCTGGACGACTACGCGCTGTTTATGGCGCTGAAGCGCCGGGAAGACGGAAAGAACTGGATCGACTGGCCGCAGGAACTTCGGGCCCGGGATAAAAAGGCACTCGAGGCTGTCCGGGATGAGCAGGCGGAAGTGATCGAATTCTATAGTTTCCTGCAGTATGAATTCTTCCTGCAGTGGAACAAGCTTCATGCCTATGCGGAAAAGCAGGGGATCGAGATCATCGGTGACGTGCCGTTTTTCGTCTCCCTGGACAGCTGTGATGTTTGGAGCCATCCGGAAGCGTTTGAAATGACGAAAACCCATACCCCGCGGGCGGTTGCGGGTACCGCAGACGGACAGATCTGGGGGAATCCGGTCTATGACTGGAAGACCATGAAGAAAGACGGTTATTCCTGGTGGGTCAGCCGGATGCGGCATGCGCTTCGTTTCTATGATGTTCTGCGCATTGATCATTTTCACGGGTTCCTTTCGTGTTTTGCAATTCCGTACGGGGAGAAAGACGCCGCAAACGGAAAGCTGGAAGCCGGCCCGGGTGCTGCGTTCTTTGACGAGCTCCGCAAGCAGCTCGGAGACATTCCCATGATTGCGGAAGATCTCGGTGCCGTGACGGAGGAGAATAAAAAACTGCTTGAGGATACCGGCATTCCGGGAATGAATATTCTGCAGTATGCGTTCACAAGCTGGGACAGCATTTACATGCCGCACAAAATCAGAAAGCAGTCGGTTGTCTATACCGGCAACCACGACAATCCGACGATCGTAAGCTGGGCAAAGAGCCTGAATGAAGGACAGATCCGGTTTGCCCGGGCGTATATCCGGTCCTGGAACACCGACTATAACGGGTTTGCCTGGGATATGATCCGGGAAGCGTATCATTCGCCGGCGGATCTCTGTATTATTCCGATCGGGGATTTCCTGTGTCTGAACGAGGAAGGCCGGATCAACACTCCGGGCACCGCTCAGGGAAACTGGAAATGGCGTCTGAAGCCGAACTTCCTGTCATCCGAACTTGCAAACGCAATCAGGGAAACAGCCGGCGTGTATTCACGCATACCGGCAGTGAAGGAGGACTGACAGATGGCTTCCCATACCGTGTCGTTCCGCTGTGAACAGTGCGGCCGGACACATGAGAAAACCGTTTATGACGGAGTGGATGTTTCCAGGGAACCGCAGTTCCGTGCCCGTGTGATGGATGCCTCGATCTTTGATTTTGTCTGTCCGGACTGCGGGGCGGTAACCGGAATCATTTATCCGTTTCTTTATCATGATCCGGATAACGGCTTTATGGTGCAGCTGGTCGACAGTTCGGTAACCGAGGATCCGTTCACCGGTGTGTTTGATACGCAGGATGAAAGCGACCGCGCAGTCCGTGAAGTGGTCGAAGACATGAAAATGCGCTATTACTTCCGGACCGTGACAACCCCGAATGAACTGATGGAAAAGATTGCGGTGTTCGAGGCGGGATACGATGACCGTGTTCTCGAACTGATCAAGCAGGGCATTCTTGCGGCGGATCCGGCCGGAACGATTCTTCATCTGTATTTTGCGCCGACGGACAGCGGACCGGTATTTCTCGCGGAGGAGGAAGCCGGGTTTACACGGTCCTTTCCGCTTGATATGGAAGTGTATGAATCGATAAAGGCAGCGGCTTCCTTTGACCCCTCCGAAACCCGGATCAATGAGCACTGGGCCAAGCGGTATCTTGCAGAAACAGAAAACTGCGCTGTACCGAATTCCTGAATGTACCGACAGAACAGCTGTATCCGCAGCTGTTTTTTTATCGGAAGCGCACGGAAAACCCGTGTAAAATTTACACAGTATGAAAAATATTTGAATAAATTTTCTGAAAGTGATTGATGAACCTGTATACATGCGGTATAGTTTCAGTATATTGAAACCGATGAGGTGAAGATAACGGCAGATATGATCTCAAAGAGAGTCCGGGCAGGTGTGAGCCGGGCAGAACTACAGTCTGTCAAATGGATCACTGAGGGCAGGGTCAAAGGACTACCGAGTATTCCCTGACGCATTGCGGGCAGCGTTACAGGCCCGGGGATATGACAGTATCTCACATGAGTGCGCACGCAATGTGCGAATAAGGGTGGCACCGCGATCAGACAATCGTCCCTGATGGAACTTTTTCCGTCAGGGATTTCTTTTGGAGGACTGTATGGATATTCTGAAACAGCTGAGCGATTATGCCCGGGTCCGGGTAGCTGAAAAGAAGCAGACCGTTTCTGCAGATGAGATGAAACAGCGGGCGCTGGATACTCCGCTGCCGGAGAAAGCCTCCTTCCGGGAAGTGCTGGAGCGGCCCGGAATGAGCTTCATCTGCGAATGCAAAAAAGCATCCCCGTCAAAGGGACTGATCGATCCGGAGTTTCCGTACCGCCGGATCGCCGAAGAGTATGTATCCGCCGGCGCAGATGCGATCTCGTGTCTGACGGAACCGAAATACTTTCTCGGCAGTGACCGGTATCTGCAGGAAATTGCGGCAGATGTACCGGTTCCGGTTCTGCGCAAGGACTTCATTGTGGATCCGTACATGATTTACGAAGCACGGACATTGGGCGCTTCGGCCGTATTACTGATTGCGGCAATTCTGACCAGAGAGGAACTTGCGGAATACCTGGCACTCACACACTCTCTTGGCATGGATGCACTCACGGAAGTGCATGATGCGGAAGAAGCGGGGATTGCCGGAAGCTGCGGCGCGGGAATTATCGGGGTAAACAACCGGAATCTTCGGGATTTCAGTGTTGATATAAACAATAGTATCCGTCTTCGGTCACAGATTCCGGAAACATCTCTGATGGTCGCCGAAAGCGGCATCCGTACAAGAGAAGACATCATCCGCATGGAAC
>CAJOLG010000054.1 GCA_905235315.1 uncultured Solobacterium sp.
TAATTTCCGGGCAGGTTCCGGGAAACCGGCCGGAAGGAATTTCTCTTTCCATCGGTTCTGCTGGTATTTCGTTTCACGATATTTCGTAACACCGTCACGGGATTTCTGTTTTGTGTTCCATTCCCTGGACGAATTTTATTCATTATAATAACGGTAAGAAGGTTGAGGGCAGCCAGTATGAGAATGATTCTGTTGTGCGGAGGCGGCGGAAAACGGCTTTGGCCGATTTCCAACAATACGCATTCCAAGCAGTTTATCAAAGTGTTTGACGACGGAAACGGCGGGTATCGTTCCATGCTTGAGCGCGCCATCTCCGAGATCCGGGAAATCGATCCGGATACTCAGGTGACAATTGCGGCAGGCCGGGTTCAGACAGAAGAAGTGCGCAGCCAGCTTGGGTTTGATGTGTCCCTTACCGAGGAACCCAGCCGGCGGAATACCTTCCCTGCAATTTCTCTTGCGGCATCCTATCTGAAAGATCATGACAAAGTTGATCCGCAGGAGCCGATCGTTATTTTTTCAGTTGACAGTTATGCGGACCACTCGTTCTATGAGTGTCTGTTCAGTCTTGGTGAAATCGTGGAAAACGGCACCGCAAACCTTGTTCTGATGGGTATTGAGCCGGACGGCCCGAGCGACAAATACGGATATATCATTCCGGCATCCTCGGATCCTGTCAGCGCAGTGCGTGAATTCCGCGAAAAGCCGGATATCGAAACCGCAAGAAAGTATATCGAGCAGGAGCATGCGCTCTGGAACGCCGGTGTATTTGCCTGCCGTCTGGAATATCTCCTCAAACGCGCAGATATCGTTTTCGGCAGCTCCAGCTATGCATATCTTATCCAGCACTATCCCGAACTGAAACAGATCAGTTTTGATTATGCGGTAGTGGAAAAAGAACCGAACATTGCGGTAAAGCGGTACAACGGAACCTGGGCGGATGCCGGCACATGGACAAGCCTTGCGACTCTTCTGAATAACGGGGATGTCGGACAGGTGGTCCGCGATGACCAGTGTTCGGATACTCTGGTTGTCAATGATCTGGATATTCCCGTCCTCGCAATGGGGATCAAAGGCGCGGTGATCGCCGCCGGAAGAGACGGGATCCTTGTCGCGGAAAAAGACCGGATTCCCGATCTCAAGAGCGTTGTGGACAAGGTATGGCTGGAACCGCGCATCATCGGCAAGCGGTACGGAGGAAAAGAAGTTCTCTACCGGACAGACAGCAGTGAAACCTCCCTGCTTACCATCCGGGCCGGATCCTCGGTGACAATCAAAACCGATGTCGGTGTACGTAAAACGCTCACAGTCCTCCGCGGTGCCGGAGAACAAATGAAACCCGGCACGATCTTTACCATCCAGGACGGCGAAAAATGGCAGATCAACGCTGACACGGACATTGAACTGATCGAAACCATGATCGAGTTTGAGATCGAACCGGAAGAAGACTGACCGGGCAGATCTGTTCCGATCACAGAAAACGGGAGCCCCGCAATGCGGAACTCCCGTTTTTTTCAGTTCTGTTCACTGTCTTCTGTGCGTTCGCTGATGATGTATCTCGGCCGGCGTTTTGTCTCCATATACGTCTTTCCGACGTACTCGCCGATAATCGCAAGGCTCAGCATGATAATGCCGCCCATAAAGAAGATCACGCACATCATGGATGCCCAGCCGGTGACCGTATGCCCGGTAAATGCCCGGACCAGAACCCAGATAATGCCGATGATTCCGATCAGCGAGATCAGAATGCCGATGCGGGCAATCATGTGGATCGGTTCCACGGAGAGGCTGGTGATTCCGTCAATCGCAAGCCCCAGCATCTTCTTGAGCGGATAATGGCTTTTGCCCGCAAGCCGCTCATGGCGTTCATAATACACACTGGTACTCCGGAAGCCGACAAGCGGAAACATCCCCCGCAGAAAAATATTCACTTCCTTGTAGTCCGCAAAATGGGAAAGCACCCGGGCAGATACCAGGCGGTAATCCGCGTGGTTGTATACCGTATCAACCCCCATGCCGGAGAGAAGTTTATAGAAACACTGTGCAGTTGTGCGTTTGAACCAGGTATCGCTTTCCCGGTTGGAGCGCACGCCGTATACGATTTCACAGCCGTCAAGATACGCATCGACCATCTGATCCATCGCGCTGATATCATCCTGGCCGTCGCAGTCGATCGAAATCGTGATATCGCAGCGGTCTTTGGCTTCCATAAGACCGGCAAGCACCGTACTTTGATGTCCGCGGTTGCGGGACTGGGAAATCCCGATGTAATGTTCATCGTTCTTCGCATATTCCGAGATCAGTTCCCAGGTCCTATCCTTACTGCCGTCATTCACAAACAGAATGCGGCTGGTTTCCGAAACACGGCCGGATTCGATCAGATGCGAAAGCTCCGCAAGAAACTGCGGTGCGGTAATCGGCAGCACTTCTTCCTCGTTATAACAGGGAATGACAATAAAAAGACACGGTTTCTGCTTCATAAACCTTATTGTATTACAAAACCGGCTTCCTTTTTCAAAATGTATTGATTCTCCCTCCCCGCCGTACACTCACAGAAGGAAGCTGCTGTACCAAAGGACCGCCTGCCGGCCGAAGAGCAGTGAGACACAAACGGCGAAACTGATAAACGGCCCGAATGGGATTTTCGATCTGCCGGATACCGCCGCAAACACCGTTCCGGAAAGACACGACAGAATCAGGCTGAAAAACCCGCACGCAGGGCCCAGATAGAGACCGGTCATAAACAGCAGCTTGACATCCCCTCCGCCCAGGCATTCCCTGCCGGTCAGGAGTTCCATCAAACCAGCCGTCCCCAGCATTCCTCCGGCGATCAAAACACCGCCAAGGAGGCCCTGCCTCAGCGCATCCGCCGGGCCTTCTTTCGCAAACGGGACCGTTACCAGCCAGAACAGGATTCCCGCAAGAATGAATCCGTCCGGAATCTCATACCGCTTCAGATCCACCGCTGACAGCCCAAGCAGAAGCCCTGAAAGAACCATCCAGCGAAGGGATTCCATACCCGGACCGTATACCTGCAGGGCAAGCACGGAACCGATGCCGAGCAGGAGTTCAAAGATCCAGCAGGATACGGATATTTTCGCTTTGCAGTAACGGCATCTTCCCTTTAACAGAATCCATGAAACAAGCGGGATCAGATCCCGTACGCCAAGCGGATGGCGGCACACATCGCATCTGCTCCGGCCCCGGATCCAGTCCTCGTTTTGGGCAATGCGCCCGCCGATACACAGAAAAAAACTTGCACTTACGGTGCCGGCAATAAAATACAGGACTGCGAGTTTCAGCTTCATTGCCTCATGCCCTCCTGATGCACAACGCAGTCCGCCCGGAATGCGGTTCCGTGATCCGCAGGTGTCCTGCAGGGTTTGATTTTTGTTTCATATTCGCGTTCCGTACTGCCATACGGCATTCCTCTCTGCTTTCTTCTTAGTGCTTCAGCATCCGGATTCCCCGAAAAAAATACGGCTGAGCTGCCGTATTTTCAGACAATGGAGCGCATTCGCTGTACACCCGCTATCGTTTCCTGTTTTTCCGCTCCGATACCGCGCGCTGAAGTGCATCCTCCCCCAGCGGGCGGATCTGATTATGATAGTCTTCCCGGCTGGCGAAAATCACATCGGCATCGATCCGGTTTTCATAGCCGCAGTTTCGGCAGATCCATACCGGGGCTTCATCCGTGAAGCCTTCCTGTTCATTCAGATGATCCCCGCACCGATCGCAGAACCATTCGATTCCGGGAAACCGTTTATCGAGATCATCGCCTTCATAGAACGATTCATAACACTCCGGTTCAATCAGATACATCAGCCTGTCCCTTAAGGTACCGTTCTCGGAGGTCTGCCGCTGTATTGGGACGAACGAACTGTCAAACATCCGCAGGACCCGTCCTGCTTCATTGCGCAGAAGACCGCCCAGCAGCAGCCAGAGAAAGCTGTTTGCGACTGACTGATCCGTCTGCTTCACCAGCTGATACACCGCATTGTACAGAATTCCCTCAAAAACCTCCCGGTCCATGGGAAACGGTTCACAAAGCAGCTCATATTCCTGTTTCCGTTCCCGTTCTTCCAGCTGTTCTTCAATGTAAGCCAGAATGAACCCATAAAACCGTTCCCGTTCTTCTTCCTTCAGCTGTTCGATATGAAGGAGCACGTTTTCCTGAAGTGACGCCGTCGTTTCAAAATCGGTCGTCAGAACTTCCGCCAGATGTTTCTGAATCAGAAATGCGGTGCGGCGTTCTTTCTCCTGGTTTCCGTTTGCGGTTCCGATGAGCCGCCCGGTGATCTGGGAAACTCGGCGGCTTGGGCCGGCATAAAAAGACCCGCGGTAGTTTACCGCGCGGATCCGGAAAACACGGTCAATATATTCCGCTTCCGTCTTTGTGCTGCCGTCGGACGGCAGTTCTTCAATGATCAAGGACGGAACCCACATATTAAGAAGATCCAGCTGTGCAGGAAGCGCCTGTCCCCGCGCATCGCTGTACAGCTTCGCCGCTGTGCCAAACCGCAGTCCGCTCATTGTTCGTCGGTCTCCTTTGGCGGCGTAAACATGGACACAAGGAAATAGACCGTACATCCAAAGATGATCAGCCCGCCGGCAATCAGGCAGTAATACCCGGCAGAATAGGTCAGATAATCTTCGATGTGAATATAGTTCTGCAAGCCCAGCGCATGCAGGATATTTTCCGCAGATGAAATATGACGCAGGGCGCTGAACACTTTGGGCGCAAACAGCGCAAACTGCCCGATACTGCATGCGGCGTACAGCAGTCTGGAAACCTTCGGCACAAACAGCACCGCAGCACCCACAAGACTGAGCACACGGGAAATCGTCACTTCCCTTGCGATGCCGAGCTGGTTCAGACGGAACGAAACGGAATACCCGAATGCGGATACTCTGCCGATCTCAAAAAATGTTCCGAAAAAGAACAGCGCACAGCCAGCGAGCGCAATCAGAACAGGAGGCGTTATATAATCACGCCATGTTTTACTGTCGGTTATCATCTGGATCTGCCTCTTTCTTTCAGTATACTCCTGCGGATAAAAATGTTGTTTCCCCGGATAAAAAAACAGAGAGCGAATGGTTTTCGCATCTCTGTGTCCGGGTTTATTCCGGCTTCTGATGGTTTTGTGCATGTACTGCGGCTGCCATGGAGCGGATATACTCCGCCGCCGGTCCCGCAGCCTGTCTGCCGTAGGTTCCGATCAGTTTGACGATGGCGGATCCGACAATCGCTCCATCGCTGAGTTCTGCCATGGCTGCGGCCTGTTCCGGCGTTGATATGCCGAACCCGACGGCGCACGGGATATCCGTATTCGCCCGGACGATATCCACCATTCTGCCGATGTCTGTCGTAATATCCGTACGCACTCCGGTTACCCCGAGTGATGAAACAATGTACAGAAAACCTTCCGCTTCGGACGCAATCTTCGCAATCCGGTTCTCCGAAGTCGGCGCGATCATGGAGATAAGATCGATCCCGTATTCCCTGCAGACCGGACGGAAGTCCTCTTTTTCTTCAAACGGCACATCCGGCAGGATCAGTCCGTCGATCCCCGCTTCTGCCGCATTCTTCAGAAACCGCTCACTGCCGTATGAGAACACAACATTAGCGTATGTCATAAACACAAGCGGAATATCCAGCGTACGGCGCAGCCGTTTTACCAGTTCAAAGATCTGATCGGTTGTTACACCGTTTTTCAGGGCACGTTCGTCCGCATCCATGATGACCGGGCCTTCCGCGACCGGGTCGGAGAACGGAATACCGAGTTCGATCAGATCTGCGCCCGCTTCCGCAGCCGCAAGCACAATCTCCTCGGTCACCGCAAGATCCGGGTCACCGCAGGTAATAAACGGGATGAATGCTTTTTTTCCGTCAAATGCCTTACCGATTCTGCTCATTCGCTGATCTCCTCTCCGCGGTAGCGCGCAACGCTTGCGCAGTCTTTATCGCCTCTTCCGCTTACCGTAACAACAATGCTTTTGTCCGCTGACAGCTGCGGTGCGTATTTCATAGCATACGCGATCGCGTGAGCCGATTCGATCGCAGGAATAATTCCTTCGGTGCGGGACAGGTATTCAAATGCCTCTACCGCCTCTTCATCCGTAACCGCCACGTAGTCCGCACGGCCGATGTCATGCAGGTAGGCGTGTTCCGGGCCGATGCCCGGATAATCCAGCCCGGCGGAAATCGAATAGACCGGCGCAATCTGTCCGTATTCATCCTGGCAGAAATACGACTTCATGCCATGGAAGATTCCCAGACGTCCGGTATTGATCGTCGCGGCGGTCTCAAAGGTGTCAATTCCCCGGCCGGCAGCTTCACAGCCAATCAGCTTTACTTCCGGGTCATCGATGAAATGATAGAAGGATCCGATCGCATTGGATCCGCCGCCGACACACGCAAGCACCGCATCCGGGAGTTTTCCTTCCGCTTCTTTCATCTGTTCCTTTATCTCCCGGGAGATCACTGCCTGAAAATCCCGCACAATGGTCGGGAACGGATGCGGCCCCATGACAGATCCAAGGCAGTAATGCGTATCCGAGATCCGGGACGTCCACTCCCGCATCGCCTGGGAAACCGCGTCCTTCAGGGTTGCGGTACCGGTAGTGACCGGCACGACATCTGCGCCGAGCAGCTTCATCCGATACACATTCAGTGCCTGACGCCGGGTATCTTCCTCTCCCATAAAGACAACACACTCCATGCCGAACAAAGCGGCCGCGGTCGCTGTCGCAACCCCATGCTGCCCGGCACCGGTTTCCGCAATCAGACGGGTTTTTCCCATCTTTTTGGCAAGAAGCGCCTGCCCGAGCACATTATTGATCTTATGGGCGCCGGTGTGATTCAGATCTTCCCGTTTGAGGTAGATTTTCGCCCCGCCGAGATCTTCTGTCATCCGCCTGGCAAAATAGAGCCTGCTGGGACGGCCCGCATACTCGTTGAACAGTTCCGTGAGTTCACGGTTGAACTCCGGATCGTCTTTATACCGGTTGTACGCTTCTTCCAGTTCGATCACTGCGTTCATCAGTGTTTCCGGAATGTATTGTCCGCCATGGACTCCGAATCTTCCGTTTTCTGTCATAATCTGCTGTCCTCCGTTCTTACAGCCTTCACAAACGCCTTCATTTTCGCCGGATCTTTCTGTCCGTCGGTTTCAATCCCCGAGCTGGTATCAAGCCCGAAGGGATGCAGGTCCCGCACGGCACCGGCAGCGTTTTCCGGATTCAGGCCCCCTGCGAGAATATAATCCCGTCGGATCCCTTCCAGCAGGCGGTGATCAAACGATGTGCCTTCACCGGTTCCGCCGTCAAGAAGAATCATGTCCGCATGCGACTCCTGCGCTGTCCGAAGATCTTCCGGTCCGCGGATCACAAACGCCTTGATGATCGGAACAGACGGATAACTGCTGCGCAGCGAATCAATGAACCGGTCATCTTCCCTGCCGTGAAGCTGTACGGCATCGATGATTCCTTCGTTCAGATACCGGGCGATTTCTTCCGAAGCCGGATTTACAAATACGCCGCACAGAACAATATCCCTGCGCAGGATCCTGCGGATCTCTGCGGCCGTCTTTCGCGGCACACTGCGCCGGAATCCCGGGGACAGGATCATACCTGCGAAATCAGGACCGGCTTCATTTGCGGCTTCCGCATCCTGCGGCCGCATCAGACCGCATAGTTTGACCCGGGTCATACTGCGTTCGTCGCAGCGACGTATTCTTCCATTTTACGATACGCGGATCCGTCATCAATCAGCTGTTCCGCCATCCGTACGCCTTCTTCGATGGAAGATGCTTTCCCGCCGACGAAGAGCCCGGCTCCGGCATTCAGAACAACGGCGTTGCGGCACGTGCCCTGAATCGTTCCGTCAAGAATCCGGCGGGTAATTTCCGCATTTTCGGCAGCGGTTCCGCCTACCAGTTCTTCTTTTGTGCCGCAGGTGAGCCCAAAGTCTTCCGGCCGGATCACCGAGGTCCGATAGTAGCCTTCTCTCAGTTCACATACCGTTGTCGGTCCGACCGCGGAGATCTCATCCAGTTTCTCCTGTCCGTATACGACAACTGCACGTTTCACACCAAGCTTGTCCAGTACTTTGGCAAGCGGCTCTACAAGATACTCATCATAAACGCCGAGTACGAAATACTCCGGTTTTGCCGGATTGGTAAGCGGCCCGAGAATATTGAACACCGTGCGGAATCCGAGTTCCTTGCGGATCGGAGCCACATATTTCATCGCGCTGTGGTATTTCTGCGCGAAGAAGAAGCACATCCCGACCTGCTTCAGAAGCGTTACCGCCTGATCCGGATCCTGGCTGATATTCGCACCGAGCGCTTCCTGGCAGTCAGCCGTACCGCTGAGGGAAGAAGCAGCGCGGTTTCCGTGCTTGGCAACTTTGATGCCGGAGGCCGCAATCACAAATGCGGATGTGGTTGAAATATTGAACGAGTGTGATCCGTCCCCGCCGGTACCCACGATTTCCAGAACTTCCATGCCTTCATGCGGTACCGGAAGCGCATGCTGGCGCATAGCCTCTGCGCAGCCGGAGATTTCATCGATCGTCTCAGCCTTTGTACTCTTGGTGGAAAGCGCCGCCAGGAACGCCGCATTCTGCGTCGGTGTGGTCTCGCCGGCCATGATTTCATTCATTACGGTATAGGCTTCGTTATAGGTAAGATCTCCTTTGTTGGATATTTTTTCGATTGCTTCACGGATCATACAGTTTTTTCTCCTTT
This sequence comes from uncultured Solobacterium sp., assembly GCA_905235315.1. GTDB lineage: Bacteria > Bacillota_I > Bacilli_A > Erysipelotrichales > Erysipelotrichaceae > Bulleidia. The sequence goes on from CAJOLG010000054.1 coordinate 8,751, forward strand.
CAGTTCTTTTAACATGTGCTGTTTGTCCTTTGCCTTCATGAGAGTCTCGCCGATGAGAACCCCGCTGATGCCCGCCTGTTCCATGCGGATGATATCTTCTCTTGTACGGATGCCGCTTTCGGCGACCATCAGAGATGTTTCCGGAATCTGTGAGCGAAGACGGATACTGTTGTTTATATCAACACTGAAATCCCGAAGATTCCGGTTGTTTACCCCGATGATTCCCGCACCGCAGCTTACGGCAATCCCCGCTTCTTCCGCATCGTGCACTTCCGTGAGTGCATCCATGCCGAGAGCGTGGGTAATTGCCAGGTAATCCGCAAGTTCCTCTCTGGTCAGAATTGCCGCAATCAGTAATACTGCCGAAGCGCCCAGTGTCCGTGCTTCGTAAATCATGTACGGATCCACAATGAAGTCCTTGCGCAGAACCGGAACCGGCACATCCGCCGCAATTTCCTGCAGATACCGGTCACTGCCGAGAAAGTACTTCGGCTCCGTCAGACACGAGATCGCATCTGCGCCGGCGGATACATACTCTTCGGCGATCCGGCG
>CAJOLG010000055.1 GCA_905235315.1 uncultured Solobacterium sp.
TGCCGCCGCAAGCGAAAAAGCATCGGGATACGCTTCAAACAGCGCAGGCGTTACGCGGTTTACGGACGCATCCGTTGTCTGGGCAGAGAGCACAACGGCGACCGCCATCTGATAGTTGTCCGCATGTTCGAGTTCGCAATGTGCATCGGGGAAGAGCTCTTCCAGGGCATCAAGTACGGTCTGCGCCTTCATACGAAACCTTTCCCTGCTCGATCATATCTGCGGTGTAATTCTTTTTCGTCCATTCCCGCAGGATGGTATCAATATAAGGAAGCGAAACTTTCTGATACATACTGGCTTCCCGCAGCGCAAGAATGATCATCCGCTTCTCATACGTCCGGTTCCACTCGGAAATCTTTTCCATGTCTTTCTGCGTCAGCGGCCGCTTGAACTCGCTTTCGAACAGATCAAATACCGACCGGTCCGCAACCCCTGCTTCCCGCGCAGTTTCAGTATCATAGAGACCGTCAAGCCGGAACGAAATCCGCTTGCCGGAGGCCCGGATATCAAGGTATTTTTTTGCGCACAGCAAAGATACGGTCTCGTCAACCTCTCTTGCGTCCATGCCGGATTTCTGCGCAAGTGCGTCAATGGAAATCGGAATCCGGTACTCACTCATAAAATCAATCATGAGTACAATCATGAATTCTTTCTCAGAGAGTCCGAGAAATTCCTGATTTTCAATTACCCAGTCGCGGCGGTTCACAAACCGCTGTTCATACCATTTCATAAATAACCTCAGCAGTTATTTCATTGTACTCCAAATATGGCCTTTGATATAATTACGTGGGTTAAAAAAATGAGTAAACGAATACTGATATCCCTGATGACTGTGATGGTGATCTATTCCGCCGTAGTCATCGGAATCAAACTGTTTGAGCCGGATCAGGTCAATACGGATGACACTTCCTTCCAGCATGCTTCGGCACTTGACTATGAGACATTGCGTGACTATACGATCAGCAGCGGCGCCGGTGTCACACATTTTTATCTGTTTTCCTCAGTCGACAACACCGACTGTATCTATGTTGAGAACACGGTTCTGAAAAATGCGGAAACTTCTACCGGCATGAATCTTGATGACCTCATTGAGATTGTGGACATCACAGAACTCGAACGCACACTTACCACGAACCGTCTGCGGGCAGATTGGGGTGTGCTTTCCTACCCGGCATTTGTCGCATGTCATGTGGAATACGGAGGAATCGTCGTCGACAATACCCTGGAATGGAATCCGGCCCAGCCGATCTCTACCGATGATGTCGAGCGCTGGCTGAAGCTGAACGGGGTTTACGAAGGCTACTCGGGTGCCGAGATTATCGAAACGCCGCCTGCGTAAGAAGTTCTGAATGAACTTCTTTTTTTGTCAAAAAAACAGTATCCTTTCGGATACTGTACGGGTCATTTTTACTCTGCCGGATGTTCGTCAATCGCATCCGGGATCACATTCCGCTCCACATCGTCAATCGTATCCCGGAATTCTTTCGGAAGAATGACGGAGAGGGTGTTAGGCTCGGGGCGGTATGTCAGCATCATCTGCTGGCCGTGATAGGCAAGAATCGCGGTGATGCCGGACATTGCGGCTTCCTTGTAGGTCTCCACAAACGCATCCCGTTCGGGGATACCCGGAATCTCAATGACATCTCCCGGCCAGTCTGAGGCGCTGTTCTGGGGTGCGACAATAATCACACCGTTTGCGCGAATATCATCATCCGCAAGAATATCAGCGATATACCCGAGCATTTCCTCTTTTGAAAGATTGGTCTGCGTATACGTGTACGTAATACAGTTTCTGGCTTCCTGTACAATTCGCTCCATAGATTATTGTCTCCTGTTCCCTGTATCTGCTTTCAGAATAGTACTTTTCCGCTGTTTCTTCAATGATTGTCCCCGATGTGTGTCATCGGAAGATCGCCCCAGAGATTCTCCAGTTTATAGAGATCCCTGGCTTCAGCGGTGAAGATATGAACAACAATGTCGTTCAGATCCGCCAGGATCCAGGTGCTTCCCTCCGCGCCTTCTCTGGTGCGAAGCGGATAGCCGTTTTTCTCCGCCTCTTCGATCACATCATCCGCAAGACTTGCCGCATGACGCACGTTTCGTGCTGTCGCAAGCACAAAATAGTCCGTAAACGGATTCACCGACGACATCTCGATTACGGTGATATCCTCCGCGAGTTTTTCTTCCAGTTTCGCAACAGTCAGGTCAAGCAGTTCAGCCATCCGTTCTCCTTTCGCGGTATTGTTCCGCTTCCATGTAAACCAGCCGGAAGGCCGCATCCAGGTCCTTCTCTGCCAGTTCTGTTTCCTTACTCACATCATATCCTCTTGTCGGCTCGATTTTATCGGCAATATAGAGAATTTTTGACAGTTTGCCGGTACAGTCGCCGAGCGTATGCTGGCGAATCGCCTGCAGAATCTCCCGGTCCTCAATTCCCATCACGGTTTTAAGAAATACCGGGCAGGTATAACTGTGATAGACTGCCGGCGCCATCGGAACGATCTCCGGCGCATACCATTCAAGCAGTGCCCTGCCTTCTTCCTCTGACCATGCTTTGGTCAGATCGTGCAGCATACCGGTCTTCCACGCTTTGTCAGGATCAATCCCGTGGATCTCCGCCAGTCTTCCGCAAAGCTTCGCGACCGACCGGCTGTGCAGGGCCCGCTTCGGTTTACAGCGGGCATCGACAATGGTTTCAAGATAATCCATGCCTTCCGCAAGCGCCGCCCGGATGCCCGGAGCTGCTTTTCGGAATGCCCCTTCACGTACGACCCGCTCGGAATCAATCAGCGCTTCCGCAAGGCGACTGCCGGAGACATCATCGGCATAGGCGCAGTACATCTTCCGATACGGACGGACCGCCCGGGAAAGATACTTCAGCCGTGCTTCCCGGCCGAGCACGCCTTCCTCCTCCGCCGCAAGAATCACTCCGGTCACACCCGGCTGTTTCAGTACAGCGGCAGCTGCTTCGAGCTCCGCCGCGGTAACCGGATCAAACGGCGCTGTAAGAATGACGGTACTCATGGCAGCAGGATAACGGGCTCATCGGCCGGACGATAGAGAACAACCGTATGGCCGATGATCTGAACAATTTCGCTGCCGGTATTCATCGCAAGATCAAACGCAAGTTCCCTGGTGTCCGTCGGACATGTTTTAAGAACCTTCACCTTGATCAGTTCGTGCGTATTGAATGCACTTCCCACCGCGCGGATCAGATTATCGCTCAGTGCTTCCTTTCCGATCTGAAACATCGCCTGCTCATTTGAAGCCAGCGCCCGCAGGAAGCGCTTCTGTTTTCCACTCAGCATTACAGCATCGCCTTTCTGAATGTGACATTGACGTCAGCCGGCGTCTTCACACGGATCACCGTCGCATCCCCGCTGATGCAGCACCAGCCAAGGCCGTCAATGCAGATATCATTCTTTTCTTCATCTTTCCGGAATGTCCGGGACGTAAATTCATTGTGCAGCGGAACCGGGACAAGCAGTTTTCCGTACTGCCGCTCCCAGAGATCATCCGCCGCGCGGGTTTTGGAACGGTGCGGCTCCAGCCGGTCGCTGAGATACCATGTCACCGTTGCGGCAGATCCGCAGGCCACATCCACCCGCGCCAGTCCGCCGATGGAGAACGTCTGGTCTTCATGAATCTGAAATACCTTCGGTTTTACGGTACGGGCCGGAAGTACGGTTTTCAGATCGGTTTCCGGAATGCTCATGATCATGGATTTTGTGATCTCGATCCCGGGTGTATCGATATATACCGTATCCCCGATCTTCAGCTCATTGAATTCAAGGGTAGTGCCCGGATAGCGCGAACTTGTGAGCACCGCATTTCCGGCCAGACCGTTCAGCAGAGTGCTCTTGCCGGAGTTTGCTCTTCCCATGACGACAACCGGTCTTCCATGGGATGTTTTGTCAACTGCGCTGCGGACTTCTTCAATTCCTTCTTTTGTGATCCCGGATACCAGGACCAGTTCCTTAATGCGGATTCCGTATTCCTTCAGCCGGCCGAAGACAAACCGCGCGATCTTGTCATGCGATACCGTATCCGGAAGCAGGTCCCGCTTTGTGCAGGCAAGCACGATATCCTTGTCTCCGATCTTTCGCGTGAGGCCGGGAATCATCCCCGACTCGAAATCAAAGAGATCACAGACATAGAGCACGGCCGCGTCAAGTTTTTCGACCGCCTCAAATACCGTATCCGGATCGATTCCGGTTTTCATGGAAACCGTAAGGTCATCGTAATGGATCAGCCGGAAACACCGCTGGCAGTATTCACTGCCTTCTTTCGGCGTATAGCCGGGTTTTGTTTTGTCTTCACTCTGTAAGAGCGCACCGCATCCTCTGCACTTCGTCATGCGGGATCCTCCTCAAACAGAGAAATCGTTTCGACATCGTCATGCGCCTCTTCGGTATAGCCTTCCGGGATATCAATGATCCGGCATTCGCTGATTCCTTTGCGGCAATACCATCCCGGCCGCAGCACAAGCGGTGCGGAGAACGTGTTGGCCACCGATTTCAGCGGAATCTCGGCTGCCCGGATCGTCTGCTCATCCGGATCACAGAATGTCAGTTCATCACCGGCCGCAATCGGCTGGGCGGAGAACAGAACACTCGGGTTTGATTTGATACGCTTGCAGATGAGGCTGCCTTTTGCCGGGCGGTTGTTTTCCGGAATCTCTTCGAGTCTCACCCGCTTCATCATGCCGTTTACCGTCATGAACAGTACGGTCTGATCCTCTTCCGAGAGCGCGCACGCAGACGCAAGGCTGTCTCCTTTTCCGTAGTTCTGTGCTTTGACACCGCGGGTTTTGACCCCCATGGTGGGCACCTGGTCGGCAGAATAGATATTCGAGAATCCTTCTTTACTGAGGACAAGGATCCGGTCGCCGTTGTAGACAAGGAACGCCTTGATCAGTTCGTCCCCCTTCTTAAGCGACATCGCCGGCATGACACGGGAATTGCGCTGTACGGCAAAATCGCTGACCCGGCTCTTCTTGATCTGCCCGCCGGAAGACACCGTTACGATCCATGCCCAGGTTTCAAAGTTCTTTACAAGAACTGCGCTGCGGATCTTGTCATCTCCGTCGATGCGCACGGTCTTGTTGAGATGGGCCCCGATTTCTTTCCACTTGCCGTCTTCACACTGCCAGACCGGCACGTATGCATAATTTCCCCTGGAGGTGAACAGCAGCAGCGTATCGAGCGTATCGCACTCCACGGAGCCGATCAGCTCATCGCCGGTCTTGAGGCCGGTCGGTGTGCCTTCGCTTGCCTGATAGGAGCGCATGCTGACTTTTTTGAGATAGCCGTCGCGGCTTACCGTCACAACAACACGCTCATTGGCAACCATACTGGTGCGGTCAATGACAAGCTCGGAAACTTCATCTTCCAGTTTTGTCCGTCTTGCATCCCCGTATTCCTCACGGATTGCCTTAAGTTCCTTTGTAATAACATGGTTCATTACATTGGGATTATCGAGAATCGCCTGGGTTTCTTCGATCCGGTTTGCCAGTTCTGCGAACTCCGCCCGCAGCTGGGTGATATCCGTATTGGTCAGGCGGTACAGACGCAGAGTGACGATCGCTTCTGCCTGCGGTTCATCAAACCCGAATTCCTTCATCAGGTTTTTCTTCGCATCGCTCTTGTCTTTTGAATTCCGGATCGTTGCGATGACCTGGTCAAGGATCGAGACCGCCTTCATGAGGCCTTCGATGACATGGCAGCGGGCTTCCATCTTCGCAAGCTCATACCGCGAACGGCGTTCAACCACTTCTTTGCGGAACTCAATAAACGCATCCAGAAGCCCGAGCAGGCCGACCTGGACCGGCCGTTTATTGATGATCGTCACATTGTTGTAGTTGTAATAGACCTGCAGATCCGTATTCTTGTAGAAATAATTCAGGATCATGTTCGCATCGCTGTCCTTGCGGATATCCGCCACGACACGCAGACCTTTCCGGTCGGATTCATCCCGCACATCGAGAATCCCGTCAATATTCTTTCCGAGACGGATCTCATCCAGCTGTTTTACAAGATTGGACTTGACCACTTCATACGGAACTTCGGTAATCACGATCTGATTGCAGGTGCGCCCTTCCGTGATCTCCGCTTTTCCCCGCACAACGATCCGTCCGTGCCCGGTTTCAAATGCCTGTTTGATGCCTTCGGCACCCTGCACGATCCCGCCGGTCGGAAAATCCGGTCCGGGGAGATATTCCATCACCTCTTCCAGTGTGCATTCCGGATTGTTGAGGCGGAAGATGGCCGCATCAACAGATTCCTTCAGATTGTGCGGCGGCATATTGGTCGCATATCCTGCCGCAATTCCGGTCGCTCCGTTCACCAGCATGACCGGAAACGGAACCGGCAGTACAGTCGGTTCATTTTCGGTGTCGTCAAAGTTCGGCGCCATTTCAACGGTATCTTTGTCAAGGTCGTCCTCCATGACCTGGGTGACCTTGGCAAGACGAACCTCGGTATACCGCATTGCGGCTGCCGGATCATCATCGATGGAACCGTTGTTTCCGTGCATATCGATCAGCGGCAGACGTACTTTCCAGTCCTGTGACATACGGACCATCGCATCATAAACCGAGGAATCCCCGTGCGGATGGTAATTGCCGATGACAAGACCGACCGTCTTGGCGGACTTGCGGTATGCATGGTCCCAGGTATTCCCGTCATGATACATCGCATAGAGAATGCGTCTCTGAACCGGCTTGAGACCGTCTCTCGCGTCCGGAAGCGCCCGCTCCTGAATGACATACTTCGCATAGCGGCCGAACCGGTCGCCCATGATATCTTCCAGCAGAGACGGGATGTAATTCGTACGGTCTTCGAATTCTTTTTTCTTTGCCATAGATTACACCTCCTCCACTTTGAAACTGTCTTCCAGTGTAAAGGAGATGTTATCCTCGATCCACCGCTTGCGGGGCTCTGCTTTCTCTCCCATCAGGATTGAAACCCGCTTCTCCGCGAGCACACCGTCATTGATGCCGACCTGAATCAGGGATCTGCTTGCGGGATCCATGGTCGTTTCCCAAAGCTGGGTCGCATTCATCTCACCAAGACCCTTATAGCGCTGGATCTCCACTTTCCCGAGTTTTTTCCGGAGTTCATCCAGTTCTTCATCGGTATAGCAGTACTGGCTGTTCTTGCCTTTTGTGACCTTGTACAGCGGCGGCAGGGCAATGTATACCATGCCGTGTTCAATGAGCGGCCGCATATAACGGTAAAAGAACGTCAGCAGAAGAATCTGGATATGGGATCCGTCATCATCCGCATCGGTCATGATAATGATCTTGTTGTAATTGGAGGATTCCCAGTCAAACCCGGGGCCGACTCCCGCATCGATCGCATGGATCAGGGTATTCAGTTCCAGGTTCTTTTCGATATCCGACATGGTGCACTTTTCCGTATTCAGTACTTTTCCGCGAAGCGGAAGGATCGCCTGGAAATGCGAGTCTCTGCCCTGCTTTGCGCTGCCGCCGGCGGAGTCTCCCTCGACGAGGAACAGTTCCTTGATCTTACTGTCGCGGGAATTGGCGGGTGCCAGCTTGCCGGAGAGCAGTTTTTCACTTTTGGAAGACTTCTTGCCTTTGCGGGCTTCCTCTCTGGCCTTGCGCGCAGCCTCCCGCGCAAGATATGCCTTCATCATCTTGCGGACCAGGGAATCCGAAAGCTCCCGGTTTTCTTCCAGCCAGAAGTTGAGCTGTTCCGTTACGACCGAATCCACGGCAGGTTTTGCCTGCGGGGTTCCGAGTTTCCCCTTGGTCTGTCCTTCAAACTGAAGGAGTTCTTCGGGAATTTCCACGGTGATAATGCTGGTAAGCCCCTCACGCACATCGCTTCCCTCAAGATTCTTGTCTTTTTCCTTCAGAAGTCCGTATTTGCGTGCATAGTCATTGACCGCTTTGGTAAACGCGGTCTTGTATCCGATCTCATGGCTTCCGCCGTCGCGGGTCCGCACAAGATTGACAAAACTGTAGGTGTTTTCGGAATAGTCATCCGTATACTGAAAGGCGCATTTCACCTTGATTTTCCCGGACTCCCCCTCAAAGGTGACCGGCTTCATCAAAACCGTGCGGTCTTCATGGAGATAGTCCAGAAATGCGGTGAGTCCGTCTTCATAGCAGAAGGTTTCCGAATGCGGCTTCTTTCCGCGGAGATCCTTTACCGTGATCGCGATGCCGGAAAGCAGGAATGCCTCTTCTCTTGCCCGCTCACAGACCACATCATATTTGAACTCCGTTGTCGAGAAGATCGTCCCGTCCGGTTTGAATGTGATTTTGGATCCGCTCCTGTTTGTGGTTCCGAGATCTTCCAGTTTGCCGATCTTTTTATCTCCGTGTTCAAACCGCATCCGCACAAGTTTGCCGTCATGGGCAACTTCCGCAACGAGCCAGTCGGAAAGCGCGTTGACGACCGAAGCACCGACCCCGTGCAGACCGCCTGCAGTCTTGTATCCGCCCTCACTGGAAAACTTGCCTCCGGCATGAAGCACGGTAAAAATAACTTCCAGCGTGTTTTTTCCGCTGGGGTGCTTTCCGATCGGCATACCGCGGCCTTCATCCTCGACGGTGCACGATCCGTCTTCATTCAGGCTGATTGTGATTTTCTTGCCGAATCCGTTCAGGGCTTCATCCACGGAGTTGTCAACGATTTCCCAGATCAGATGATGCAGACCGTGGGAGTCCGTAGAACCGATATACATACCGGGGCGTTTCCGCACCGGATCCAGTCCCTTTAAAATCTGAATACTGTCATCTTCGTATGCGCGTTTCGCTGTCATTCCTTACCTCTTTTACCAAATGTTTATTATATCAGAGATTAGCGGTATGCCCCATCCGCCGAATCAAACTGATAATGATAAAGCTGACGGAAAATCCCGTCCTGCGCAAGCAGTTCTTCTTTCGTTCCGTATTCCGCGATGCCGTCCGGTGTGACCACCGCGATCCGCGATGCATTGCGCAGGGTGCTCAGGCGGTGTGCCACCACGATTACAGTCCGTCCTTCGGACAGTTCATCCAGACTCTGCTGGATGGACATTTCGGTCGCATTGTCCAGGGCGGAGGTCGCTTCGTCGAGGATCAGGATGCGCGGATTCCTGAGAAACACCCGGGCGATGGAAATCCGCTGGCGCTGGCCGCCGGAAAGGTGTACGCCCCGCTCACCGACATTGGTGTCATATCCCTCCGGCATGGCGAGAATATCTTCATGGATGCGCGCAAGCTTCGCCGCTTCCACGATTTCTTCCTCGCCGCCCGTAGGCGATGTTTTCCCGTACGGTTCCGTGAAACAGGAACACATCCTGTGAAACGATTCCGATGTTTCGCCGCAGGGAAGCCCGGGTCATATGCCGGATGTCGGTTCCGTCGATCCGGATCACACCGCTGTCGACCTCATAGAAACGCGGGATCAGATTGCAGATGGTGGTTTTCCCGCCTCCGCTCTGCCCGACAAGCCCCAGGGTCTCCTGTTCCGGAACCGAGAGGTTCAGGTGGCTGATCACCATCGGGCCGTCCGTGTCATTGTTTCGGTAATGGAAGGAAACATCGTCAAATTCGATCACTCCCCGCAGTTCTCCCGCATCGACCGCACCCGGATCATCCGCCTCCGGCGGAAGATTCATAATCTCTTCAAACCGGCGGACACCGCTCATTCCTTCCATGATCTGTTCATAGGTTTCAACCAGCTTCTTGATCGGAGTCAGAAACATCGAAATATACAGCAGGTATGCGACAAAATCCCCGCTGCTGATCGCACCGCGAAAGAACATTCTGCCGCCGAAGATAACGACCACAACGTACATCAGGTCCGTAAACAGCGTCATCCCTCCGTTGAACAGCGCGAGGTATTTATACGACCGGCTGCGGGCGGAAACATACCGTTTGTTGGCCGCATCGAATTTTTCCTGTTCCCGGTCGATTCCGTTATATGCCCTTGTGACCCGCACCCCGGCGATACTTGTCTCGGTCTCTCCGTTGATTTCAGCGATCTCCTTCCGGTTACGGGCAAATGCGTCCATCTCCCCTTTCCGGATCAGGATGGCGAACAGAACCGCAAACGGCAGACAGCCGTATACGATCAGGGTCAGCCGGAGACTGATCCTTCCCAGCATGAACGCACTCACCCCCAGCATGACGCAGGACATGAACAGGTTCTCCGGCCCGTGATGCGCCATCTCCGAAACCTCCTGGAGATCATTGGTGATGCGGCTCATCAGGGAGCCGGTTTTGTGATCATCAAAAAACGCGATCGGAAGCTGTTCGATATGGTGAAAGATATCCCGCCGCATATCCGCCTGGACCCGGACGCCGAACACATGTCCCCAATAGACAATGACAAGATTCAGGCAGAACTTGATCAGATAGATGAGAAGCAGCGCCATACTCCAGCGAACCATCATGTCCCAGTTGCGCGCAGGCACATACTCATTGATCATATTGCGCACGATCAGCGGCATGAACTCATCCGAAAGGCCGACAAAAAAAGCGCAGACCAGATCAACTGCGAACAGCCCCATATGCGGTTTGAAGTAGGAATACAGTCTTTTGAACACGCGATCGCTCCTCAACTATTTTATCCGATAATGCGGGAATCCCCGCATCGGTTTTTCCTTCATCCGAGCCAGCTGCCTCGGTGTTCTGCCCACGCCTGGCGGTACGTTTCAATCGGCCGAATTTCGCTTTGCCGGGATTCATCGTATAATACGTTCAGATGTGTTTCACAGAAGGAGAATAATAACAGAATGGGAAGAGTTGAAGTATTCCGGCTCGGCATAGCACCGCTGAAACAGAGCCCGCGGAAGGTCTATGTCTATCTGCCGAATGATTATGATACCTCGGACCGGGTATATCCGGTTCTGTATATGTTTGACGGGCACAACCTGTTTTCGGATAAAACGGCGACCTATGGAAAATGCTGGGGAATCCGGGACTATCTCGAACAGAACGATATCCCGCTCGTGGTTATCGGCCAGGACTGCAATCACACCGGCAACAGGCGCCTGATGGAGTACTGTCCCCTTCCGCCGGATACCGATACCTGGTTTCCGAAAGGAAAGGTGCTCGGCGATATCACGGCAGAATGGTTTGTCACAAAACTGAAGCCGTATTGCGAAAAACACTACCGGATTTATTCCGACCGCGCCCATACCGGCATTGCCGGCTCATCCATGGGCGGTCTGATGTCCATCTACTGCATCGCAAAATACAACCAGGTATTTTCCAAAGCTGCCTGTGTTTCCTCCACGATGGACATTACAAAAGATTCGCTTCCGGAGCTGATCCGCAGCAGCAGAATCTCCCCTTCCACACGAATCTATCTGGATTTCGGAAGCCGTGAATTGAAGCCCAAGCAGGCGTTTGCGGAAAGCGTTCACCGCATGCTGGAGATCAACCATGCCTTCCAGCAGAAACACTGCAATACCTATCCGAATGTCGTTGTGGGCGGATATCACAATGAAGCGACCTGGGAAACCGTAGTCCCGCTGTTTCTGGAATACCTTTACCCGGAACTGTACCGGAACGGAGCACCAAAATGATCAATCCCTGGAAACAGACGTCCACGCTCGCGGAGGCAGAATCCCTGTCGGGCATTTCCTATCCGGAAATCGATCCCCGACTTCTGCCTGCCGGCATGAAGCCGGAAGCCTATTTCTGCATGAACGGTCTGATCGAAGTGCGTTACGGAAACGGCACCGACACCCTGATCATCCGGCGGACAAACCGTTCTGCGGATAATCTTACGGGAGATTACAATTCCTATCCTGCTTCGTTTGACTATGATCTCAACGGAATGATCCTGCACTGTAACGGGACAAAGGAATATGTAAACAATGCGGAATTTACACCGTATATCGGCCTTGTCAGTATCGTAATGAACCCCGGCCAGCCCGGCAAAGGCCTTCCGCTCCGCGTTCTCTGCGCCCTTGCGGAGCAGTTCTTATGAACGAATAAATAAAGCCCAACAGAAAAACGGATTGCCTGCCCGGCCCGATTCGTCAAAAGCCGGGACAGAAATCCGTTTTTTTGTTTTCTGATTTCTCAGCTGCCGGCACTGTTCAGGAATGCACTGTATGCCCGGTATGCTTCAAAGACGTCCGCCGCGGAAGAAATCTCACACGGAGAATGCATGTTCAGAACCGGAACACCGGCATCGATCACATCCATGTTCAGCTGCGCGGTGATATAGGAAATCGTTCCTCCGCCGCCCGCATCGACCGCACCGATCTCTCCGGTCTGGAAGAGCACATTTTCCTTCTCCATGATCCGGCGGATCTCCGCGATAAACTCCGGATTTGCGTCATTGGCGCCGCTCTTTCCGCGCGCTCCCGTGTATTTGTTGAAACAGATGCCGCGGCCCAGGAAGGCAGCGTTCCGCTTTTCAAACACACTTTCATAATTCGGATCGACTGCGGCAGAAACATCGGAAGAGATCATCCGGGAAGCCGACAGTGTCTGGTTCAGACCGGCAAGTGTGGCCGTATTACTGCGGTCAAGCAGATTGACGATCACCGTTTCAAACCACCGTGAATGCATTCCGGTAGCGCCGATTGAGCCAACCTCTTCCTTATCCACAAGGATACAGCAGGACGTACGCTTCGGAATCTTCATATCGAGGATTGCCCGCAGGCTTGTGTACGCACAGACACGGTCATCCTGGCCGTATGCCATGATCATCGAGCGGTCAAGCCCGAACACCCGGGCATGGTCGGCAGGAACCACTTCGATCTCAGCAGAGAGGAAGTCCTCTTCCTCAATGCCGTATTGATCCTGCAG
>CAJOLG010000056.1 GCA_905235315.1 uncultured Solobacterium sp.
GCCGGGGAAAGGAAGGGCTCATGGAAGAGGAAAACAAGCAGTCCGGGTTTATGATCAGGCTTTCAACCTGGATCGTGGATAAGAGGAATCTGATTTTTCTGATTACCGTCATCGGGCTGATCTTTTCCTGTTTTTCCCGTAACTGGATCAATGTTGAAAACAGTCTGATCGCCTATCTGCCGGATTCTTCCGACACCCAGCAGGCGCTCAATGTCATGGAAGACCAGTTCGTCACGTTCGGCAGCGCCAAGGTGATGGTCTCAAGCATTACCTATGATGAGGCGGAGGCGCTTCGGAATCGGATCGATGATCTTGAGGGAGTGTTGTCGGTCACCTTCGATGACACCGCCAAACACTATGCGGATGTTTCTGCCCTGTATGAAGTTACCTTCCGTTATCCGGACAGTGATGAGAGGTGTCTCGAAGCGCTGGATGCCGTAAAGGAAAGCCTTACCGGCTATGACACTTCCGTTTCGACGGAACTGGGCAACTCGAAAGGCGATATCATTGCCCAGGAAATCAATGTCATCATGGTCTATGTCGCGATCATCATCGTGATCGTTCTGACCCTGACCAGCGAAACCTATGCGGAGGTTCCGGTTTTGATTCTGACCTTTGTCATCGCGATGGTTCTGAATCTCGGTACGAACTTCATCTTCCCCAAGATTTCTTTTGTATCCAATTCCGTCACCAGCATTCTTCAGCTGGCGCTGTCGCTCGACTATGCGGTCATATTGTGCAACCGGTTCAAGGAAGAACACCGCAGTCTGCCGATCCGGGAAGCGGTCATCGTCGCGCTTTCAAAGTCGATTCCCGAAATCGGCGCCTCATCGCTGACTACCATCGGCGGTCTCATCGCGATGGCATTCATGCAGTTCAAACTCGGCGTTGATATGTCCGTGTGTCTGATCAAGGCAATTCTGTTTGCGCTTTTGTCTACGTTTATCGTCATGCCGGGACTTCTGATTCTGTTCGGCCCGCTCATTGACCGCACCGGTCACAAGAGTTTTGTGCCGAAGATTCCGTTTGTTGGAAAGTTTGACTATAAGACAAGGAAAATCATTCCGCCGATTTTTCTTGTGATCGTCATTCTCGCCTCTCATTTTTCGAGGCTTTGTCCGTATGCCTATGGCTACGGCGGAATCGAGACCCCAAAGCTGAATTACATTCAGATCGCGCAGAATCTCATCGATGAGACGTTCGATACAAAGAATATGGTGGCTGTGATCATCCCGGGCAATGATTATGAATCGGAACGCAGACTGTATGACGATCTGATGGCGTATGAAGAGGTGGACAGCGCAACGGCACTGGTCAGCACCGAGGCGATCGGGGGATACAAACTGGCGGATGCGCTGAATCCCCGCGACTTTGCGGAACTCGCCGGCATCGACTACGAGGAGGCACAGATCCTGTATTCCGCCTATGCGGTAAAGGATGAGGATTACAGCAAACTGCTCGGCAACGTATCGGATTATGAGGTTCCGCTCATCGACATGTTTCTGTTTCTCTGCGATGAGATGCATGAAGGGTATATCAGTTTCGATCAGGAGACCGAGGACATGCTGGAAGAGGCGTATGTTCTGATGGACAGCGCGAAGGTGCAGCTGTCGGGTGAGGATTATGACCGCATGCTGTTTTTCCTGAATCTTCCCGAAGGCGGTGATCCGACCTATGAATTTCTGGATACGATGAAGTCCGTCGCGTCCCGGTATTATCCCGAAGATGAGATCTACCTTGCGGGCAACAGCACAAACGAATACGACTTCAAGAAATCCTTCGCAATCGACAACATGGTCGTCTCGCTGGTATCCATCCTGATCGTCCTGGTCGTTCTGCTGTTTACCTTCAAATCCGTCGGAATGCCGGTGCTTCTGATCAGCGTCATCGAAGGCAGCATCCTGATCAACTTCTCATTCCCGTATTTCACGAATACACTGCTGTTCTTTATCGGCTATCTGGTCGTGAGTGCGATTCAGATGGGCGCCAATATCGACTATGCGATCGTCATCGCTTCCCGCTATCAGGAAATCAAAAATGACAGTGACAAGGAAACGGCGATGATCGAAACGCTTAATTTTGCTTTCCCGACCATCATCACATCCGGCTCGATCCTGGCGGCTTCCGGCATCCTGATCGGAAACATGACGTCTGAGGCATGTATCTGCGGCATCGGTCAGAGCATCGGCCGCGGTACGATCATATCCATCATTCTTGTCATGTTTGTCCTGCCGCAGA
This sequence comes from uncultured Solobacterium sp., assembly GCA_905235315.1. GTDB lineage: Bacteria > Bacillota_I > Bacilli_A > Erysipelotrichales > Erysipelotrichaceae > Bulleidia. The sequence continues at coordinate 2,239 of CAJOLG010000056.1, forward strand.
TCCTCATGATCGGCGATCGGCTGATCGATCGGACTTCCTTTGAAGTACATCGGAAGGAACGCACCGCCAATGCGGGTGCGACCCGGATTGAAGGCATTGTCTCCGGTACGATCAACGGCACGGTCAAGGGGTATGTGAACGGTCTCGTGGAAGGAGACGTCAACGTGCGGCTGATTACCGGCAATGCGGAAGCGGCGGATTCAAAGAACGAACAGCCGATGGAAGACATACCGGAATTACCGGCGGTATGCGAAGAGACCGAATCGGAAACGGAGCCGAAAGACGCAGTCCCAAAGACGTCGGATCATGAAAATGAACAGCCGACGGAAGATGTGTCGGATGTATCGGCGGTTTGTGAAGATGCGGATGTCCAGGCGGAATCTGAATCAAAGGTTTCGGCATCTCAGGAACCGGTGAAGGAAGGAGGAGACGCTGATGAAAAAAAGGGTTGAATTTCTTCTTGCAATGATTCTTGCGCTCTGCCTGTTCGGTGTTCCTGCTGCGGCGCTGGCCGAAACGGAGCCGGAAGAAACGCCGACGGAAGAGGCGGAAGGCAGGGAAACGATCGCGATTTCCGATGAGGCGGAATTCCTCGACTTCATCAATCACTGCACCTATGACGCCTGGAGCAGGGATAAGATATTCGAACTGAATTCCGATATCACCGTAAGTTCCGATGATTTTGTCGGAGGAACGGTTTTTGCGGGACTTCTGAACGGAAACGGACATACGATTTCCGGTATTAAGGTCAATGAGGAAGCTTCACCGGCCGGCGGTCTGTTTGCGACGGTGGCGAAAGACGGAATCATCGACAATCTGTGCGTATCCGCTACCGTGACACCGCGTGGCACGCAGGCCAATATCGGCGGAATCGCGGGCGTTAATTACGGCATTCTGCGGAACTGTTCCTTTACGGGAACGGTTCAGGGTTCACGCAATACCGGCGGAATTGCCGGAATCAATGCGGCGACGGGAATGATCTTCAACTGCAGTGTGGGCGGTGTGCTGTACGGCCAGACGATGACCGGCGGGATCGCGGGATACAATCTCGGAACGATCACCGGTTCGGAAAACAGCGCCTATGTCAATACGGATGCGGATGATGCGGATCTCAATGCCGGAAACATCTCCTTTTCCATCTCGCCCGATACCCAGACCCTGATTGCCAGTCAACAAGGTATCGTGCGCTCGGATACCGGCGGAATCGCCGGCTATTCGGACGGTTCGATTCTGCTTTGCCGCAACTCGGGAACGGTCGGCTATCCGCAGGTCGGATACAATGTCGGCGGGATTGCGGGCCGCAGCGACGGGCATGTCTTTACCTGTGTCAATAACGGAAAGATCTGCGGCCGGAAGGACATCGGCGGAATCGTCGGTCAGGCCGAACCTTACGTATCGATGACCCTTTCTCCTTCGGCGCTCGCGTCGCTTTCGGCTTCGATGTCATCGCTGGAAGCCGGGATTGATTCCCTGGAAGCTGATGCGAAACAGACGAATGATGATTTTAAGAACCGTCTCGAATCGATGACGCAATATCGTGAGACCGCCGTCGATGCCTTTTCCACGATTTCCGATCATGTCGGTGACAGTGTCGCTGCGTTCGATGCGGCGGGCATTGAGGAAGACCTCAGAAAAATCGAAGGAATGGATTTCTCCGGGTTCAAGCTGGATCCTGATGATTCGAAAGACCGCCGGGATGAACTGTATGCCGGCACCGAACATATCCGCGACAGTATTTACGGTCAGCTGGATGTGCTGCAGGAAATCAATCTGCGCAATGCCAGCGGCGACCTGGTTTCCTCAATCGCCGGTCTGTCTGATCAGGCGAATCTGCTTCAGCAGGAAATCAGCGGCCGGGCGGATACGCTGATCGCGGATGCGAACAGGATCACCAATTCTGTGAATGCCATGCAGAATACGATCAGCGATGCGCTGTATACGCTCGAGCATCCGGAAGAACTGGTTCAGGATACTTCGGAAGTCAATGTGGATTCCGTCCTTTTCGGCAAGATCGCATTGTGCGTCAATAACGGTGAAGTAAGCGGTGCTCTGAATACCGGCGGGATCGCCGGTGCCATGGGCATCGAATACACGGCCGATCCGGAAGATGACGTCAGCGTCCAGCTGGATGTCACGCAGAAAAAGGAATATGAGCTCAAATGCATTCTGCAGGGCAACCGGAACTACGGAAAGACGGGCGGTGTAAGAAACGACATCGGCGGAATCACCGGCCGGATGGACCTCGGCCTCATCTTTTCGTGTGAAAACTACGGTGAGGTATCTTCATCTTCCGGTGATGAGATCGGTGGAATCGCCGGCATCGCCGCTTCGACCGTGCGGAACAATTATGCCAAGTGCCGGCTGTCCGGTTCCGCTGCGGTCGGCGGTATTGTCGGAGCGGGAACCGCCGGGACCCTGTTGGGAGGGTCGAGTGTGGTGGATTCCAACGTCTCGATGGCGGATATCACGGAATACACACAGTCGGCCGGTGCGATTGCCGGAACGGATACCGGAACCTTTACCAACAATGTGTTCGTATCGGACACGCTTGCCGGAATCAACGGTGCCAGCTATGCCGGACGGGCAGAGCCGGTTTCCTATGAGACCCTGACGAAAGAATACTCGCTGCCGTCAGAGTTCCGCTCTTTCAGCCTTCGATTCTATGCGGATGACGAACTGCTCAGGGAGATCTCCTTTCATTACGGCGACTCGTTCACCGAAAAGGATTTCCCCGTCATTCCCGCAAAGAACGGAATGTATGCGCAATTCGACCGAACAGATCTTTCGAATCTCCATAACGATACGGTGGTCACAGCCGTCTACTGCAATGATCTGACTGCACTCGCGTCTTCGGATACCCGTTCCAGCGGCCGCTCGATCTTCTATGTGAAGGGAAACTTCAATGAGAATGACGTCTTTGTGACGACGTCCGAAAAGGAAGAGCCCGAGTCGTTTCATCTCTTGCGCAATTCGCTCTGGCAGGCGATCGGTTCCTATCTGCGTTCTCCCGCCAAAGGCATACCGTTCGATGAAATCGAGCAGTGGCATATTTCAATACCGGATGATGGGGCTGACGTCCATGAAGTCCGGTTCGTACCGCCGTCCCTGATTACCGGCACCTATCAGATTTATCTGCGTACCGCGAACGGCTGGCAGCGGCTCAACGACAGGGAAATCGGCAGCTATGCCGTGTTTGAACTGGCGGGAAATGAGGCCGACCTGGCGCTGATCACGGCGATTCCGGGCTGGTGGATTTACGTCTTCATCGCCTGGATCGTTCTTTCGGTGGTGCTGATCGTGGTTCTCTATCGCTCGCGTGACAAACGCCGGGCGACCCATCAGGCGATCCACCGGCATATCGCGGAAAACAGAAAACTGCAGATTGCGACAGTCTCCGTTCTGGCTGTGCTTGGAATCGGAATCCTCGGTGTCGGATTCATGTATGTCCATAACGGCATTTCCGGCGCCGCCCGGGCATATCAGCTGGTGCGGGTATATGAAGACCGGAAACCGCTGGCCATGGAAGGCGTGCTGAATCTGAAAGCGGGCAGCCGGAATACGCAGGAGACATTCCTCATCGAGCAGGATGAATCCGGAGTCATGATCGTCACGGTCAACGGGCTTTCCCTGTATTATCTCGACGATATGGTCAGTCTCGAAAACGGCCGTACGTTCCGGGTTGGAAGTCTTGCGCCGGATTACGGTGATCTTCTGAAGACATCAGTGGAACTGTTTGAACACGCGTCGTTTGAAACGACAACCTCTTCCGATACCACGACCCATACGATGACCGCCTCTCAGGAAGATGCAGAAAAGGTGCTGCGGCTTCTGCTTGCGGAATATGCGGATGAACTGCCCGATCTCAAATCGGTCGATATTTCGGTCAGCGAAAAGAACCGTGAACTGAGTGAAATCAGCTTCCGTTCCGCGGGAGTTCTCAAGGATAAGGACAAGACCGCCTATGATGTGTCAATGAACCTGATCGTGCGGGATCCGGGCGCCTATACCATCGCGGTGCCGGATGCGGTCAGGGCATCCCTGAACACGGAAAACCGGAATGCGTATGAACTGACCGGGGATTATCTCGATCTTCTGACTGCCTGGGCGAAACTCAATCTCAGCGATACGATGAGCGCCCGGATCAGGGTATCAACGGATACGGATCTTCTGAGTCTCGACGACAACTTTCAATACCGCCGCAGTTATAATGGCGGCAATCCGATCCGTTCGGTGCAGAAGGGCAATCTGATCGTATACTTCAATGACGATACGATGTGCACGGAAACCGGCAGGATCATTACCGACAGCCTTCACGCCAACCTTGCGGCAAACGGCCGCCTGCCGGAACTGGTCTATGACCTGTGCATGCGTGCATCCTTCGACATTTCGCCGGCGGATACCACGCGCGTCTTCACCATCCGACTGAACGATGAGGACATCCGGATTCTGCAGGAAGCGATGCTGGCAGGACATTCGGATCTGATCGAACTCTCTTCAGGGACGGTCCTGATCACGATGAACAACGATTCCATCACCCGGATCAACTGCAGTCTGAGCGGAACGATCACCGTTCTGGAAGAGACGTCTTCCATCGAGATCGGTGCGGAAGGAACCATCGATACGAACGATGATTTCAGCATTCCGGAACGGGTCAGGTCCGCCCTTGAAAAATAAGCGGATCGTTTCCCGCTTTCTTCGAATCTGTTGTAAACATTTCCGGATAGCTCAAAATGGTATTTAATGCAAGGGTTCGAAGAACAGGCTGCGGTGGCAGTGGAATGTTTTTATCCCGGCATATCCCGCTCCTTCTGCAGCCGGGGCAGGCAATTGCGGTTGCAGGATGAATAGAATATAACTGTATTATAGAAAAATACGAAAAACGAAGATAACTTTTCATGTGCACATTGCACGGAAAATGCATGGTTCAGGAGGCTTTTTATGGGGATAAAAACACGTACAGGACGATACAGCGCATTACTGTCTGTAATGATGCTGGTTAATCTCGGCCCAACACCTGCCTTTGCGGAAGGAGAACCGCAGCCAACTGAGACGCCGGTTACTGTACAGACGGAAGAGCCGGAACGCAATACCGCCAAGGAGCCGACTGTTACAGAAGAAGTGCCTGTAATTCCTGCGGAAGGAAGTACAGAACCTGTTTCAACAGAGACACCGGCTTTTGAACAGGAAGAAACACCTGCTTTGGAGCAGGAAGAAAAACAGGATGCGGATTCCGCAGAAGATACCGAAGAATCCGTGGAATCGGAAGAAGAAACGGAAGATGAAAAAGAAGAAGTATCCTATCCTGCAGTCACATTAAGTGAAACAGTAGAAGGCGTCACGGTTACGCTGAAGGCGCCGGAAGGGTGTCTGCCGGAAGGGGTTTATATGACGGTTGTGCCGGTTCATGAACAGGCTGTCTTTGAAGCAGTAGACAGTACACTGGCAGAAGAAGGCAAAACCCTTTCCGATGCAGTGGCATTTGATATTACGTTATATGACATAAATGACAATGAGCTGCAGCCTGACAGCTATGTGACAGTTTCCTTTTCCAATACCAATCTGAATTCTCCCGCTCCCGAAAGCAGTATTGAGGTCTTCCGTGTCTCTGATGATGCAAGTGAAGTCACATCTGTCACAACAATCGCCGCAAATGATAATAACCAGATGTTCATTACAGATCACTTTACGATCTATGTATCCGGGAAAGGAAGTATTGAAGATCCTAATGGCGATGGCAGTTACCGGGCGAATGAACAATATCACCGTTATTATCTTGAATATGGTGAAATCATTACACTTGAATCAAACGAAAGCTCCATATTTACGGATGAGTGGTATATCGACGGCTCCTCCTACGACGGTGCACTGACACAGATCGGTGAAAGAACATTTCAAAATACGAATCAGCTGGATGTATATGAAATTGCCAACGTAGCTCATAAGTATGGCATTTTGGGAACTAACGTTGAACTCTTTTATGTGTCTTTGAAACCGCGGGAAACATTCAATGTTACATTCAGTTTTAAAGATATCGGTGAGACGGAATTTAAAACAGAGGACGGATATCCAAAAGTAGAGGAGAGATCCAGGATTATTGAGCCTCCGTTTCACGAGGCCAGCAAATATATCAATAATACGCTGTATATATTCAGCGGATGGTGTTTTGATGAAGCGTGCACCCGCGTGATACCTTCCGCTGATTTTTATGGCATAAAAAAGGACATCACAGCGTACGCAACGTATAAGGAAGCGCCGGATAAATATGCAATTGTTTACCATGGCAACGCGACGGACTGCACGTATGTTCCCGCACCTTCATACAATAACACCAACGTATTTAATAACATCACCAATGAATATCCTGAACGTCCCGGATACGAATTTAAGGGCTGGGCAGATGCGCCGGATGGCGAGCCTAAATACAGTTACTATAAACACGAGCCGGTTACCGTTCCGGAAGGCAGGATGGTATTTGATTTATATGCCGTCTGGGAAGAAAAAACCATAAGTATTTTTTATGAATATGACAATTCTGAAGAACAACGGAATTGGGGCACGATTGAGCCAAGATATGAGGTCAATATACCTGCTGCGACCGGTACAGTCACCGGTTCGACAGCGACACCCAGGCCCGGCTATCAATTCGTGAGATGGCGGGACAAAGACGGCAATACGGTTTCCACAGAGCAGACATTTGTCCCGGAAAAGATCGATGGAAGATATTACGAAAGAGCAGAATACTTTGCCGTCTTCGGAACAATTACCTATACCGTTACATTCAATACAGACGGCGGCAGTGAGATTCCGTCACAGACCGTCAATCGCGGCGAAAAGGTTACGCAGCCTGAAGATCCAACAAAAGGTCCTGATACATGTTTTGGGTTTGCCGGATGGTATTCGGATTCCTCACTTAAAACAAAATACAGCTTTGACAGCCCTGTCACTTCAGACATAACACTCTACGCGAAGTGGGTCAGCGGCAATCATGAAAGAGGCAATCTCGAGAAGCAGGGAAGAGCCAACCTGTGAGGAGTCCGGTCACGTTGCCGGATATACCTGTGTAAAATGCAATACACATTTCTCAGACCCTGCCTGTACACAGGAGATTTCTGAGAAAGACTGGGTTTTGCCGGCATTGGGACATGATTGGGATAATCCGACCTATACATGGGCGGATGATAACAGTACGGCAGACGCAAAACATACATGCAAAAGGGATGATTCACACGTTGAGGAAGAATCCGTTACAACCAGTTCCCGAGAGACAGCGGCGACCTGTACAATGCCTTCCGCAACGGTATACATCGCAGAATTTGAAAATCCGGCTTTCGATGCTCAGATAAAACGAATTGAAGGAACCGATCCGCCGATCGGACACAACTGGGGAAATCCCACATATCTATGGGCAAGTGACAACAGCACTGTTACAGCGAAGAGGATCTGCGCAAATGACAATAATCATGTTGATTCCATCGCTGTTAATACCACAAGTGAAATAAAAGAGGGGGAAGAACCAACCTGTACAGAAACAGGAACCGCAACATTTACCGCGGATTTCTCATCCTATGGTGATCCGTATGCCACACAGACAAAAACCGACGCTGTGCCTGCCCTTGGTCATGATTGGGGTGCCTGGGTTACCGTTAAGGCTCCTACAACCAGTGAAAAAGGGACAAAAGAGCGTACCTGTAAACGGGATACTGCTCATAAAGAAACCGCCGAAATCCCCGCTTTGACTCCGGCACCTTCCGACATCACACCTGCCAACACCACACCTGCGGCAGCGCCTCTTCTGTATCATATCGTTGAAGGTGCGGGTGCTTCCTATGCGAAGAACAGCAGAAGTCCGCTGGTATTCACTTACAAGCGTACGTATGATGATCCGGTAACATTCTCACACTTTACGGGTCTTGAAATAGATGGCCTGTGGCTGGATGCTTCTCATTACACAGCAGCTGCCGGAAGTGTGGTTATTACGCTGAAGGCCGATTATCTTGAAACACTGGAGATCGGCAGACATACGATTACGGCTTACTTCGATGATGGCAACGCGGTGACAGCTGATTTCTATGTAGGAACCAGGAGAACCAATCGAATTCCAAATACGGAAGATCATAACAGAATGCAAATGTGGGCAATGATTGAGTTCTATTCCATCGCAGTATCGCTGATCATCATCCATAAGCTCAGAACGACGAGTTAACAGAAAATCCCGG
>CAJOLG010000057.1 GCA_905235315.1 uncultured Solobacterium sp.
GTACTGATTTGGTACTGGTAGCGGCTTTGGTGTAATCTGTTTTGCTCTTCTCAGGCTCGAAAACCCTTGATTTTACTGGTTTTTTTGCCCTAAGCAAAAGCCAGATGCAATCACTCCCATTCAATTGTTCCGGGCGGCTTTGACGTGATATCAAGGCATACACGGTTAACATGTTTTACTTCATTGACGATTCTTGTGGAAATGGTATTCAGCACATCATACGGAATACGTGCCCAGTCTGCTGTCATGCCGTCAATAGAAGTAACAGCCCGGACTACGACTGTGTAGTCATACGTTCTCTGATCGCCCATAACGCCTACGCTGTGAATATCCGGCAGGCAGGTAAAGTACTGCCAGATCTCCCGCTGAAGACCCGCCTTGCGGATTTCCTCCCGCAGGATCGCATCCGATTCACGAACAATTTCGAGTTTGTCATCCGTGATTTCACCCAATACCCGAATACCGAGTCCCGGACCCGGGAACGGCTGCCGCCATACCATCTCTTCCGGAAGTCCGAGTTCAATGCCAAGCTGACGCACCTCATCCTTAAAGAGGGTATTCAGCGGTTCGATCAGTTTGAAATTCATATCCTCCGGAAGACCCCCGACATTGTGATGTGATTTTATTGTCTGGGCAGTCTTTGTGCCGGATTCGATGACATCGGTGTACAGGGTTCCCTGTGCCAGCCATTTGATATCCGTTCCTGCAAGCAGCTTCGCCACTTCATCACGGAATGTATAGATAAACTCGCTGCCGATGATCTTCCGTTTTTCTTCCGGGTCAGAAACGCCTTTCAGTCTGGAAAGAAACCGCTCACTCGCATCAACACGGGTAATGTTGAGCTTCATATTGCGGTCAAACGTATCCATGACCGATTCCGATTCACCCTTCCGAAGCAGACCGTGGTCGATAAACATGCAGTAAAGATTATTGCCGATGGCCTTGTGCAGCAATGCCGCAACAACCGAAGAATCCACGCCTCCGCTCAGGGCCAGAAGCACCTTGTCATCGCCGACGGTCTCGCGGATTTTCACAACATTGGTGTTGATGAAATCCTTCATCGTCCAGTTTGCCTCAGCACCGCAGATGCGGAACACAAAATTCCGCAGCATCTCAAGACCGTGCTCAGAGTTGCGCACTTCCGGATGGAACTGCATTGTATAGATCTTCCGCTCCGGATCCTCGGAAGCCGCAAACGGGCAGGTTGCCGTGCCGGCAATCCCACGGAACCCGGGTGCCAGCTCCGAGACCTGATCGCCGTGACTCATCCAGACGACCTGTTTTGGATCAAGGCCTTCAAACAGCAGACTTGATGTATCGATTTCCAGTTCCGCCCTTCCGTATTCCTTTTTATCAGACGGTGTTACCTTTCCCCCGTTCATATAATGCGTCATCTGCATTCCATAGCAGATGCCAAGCACCGGAAGTCCGCATGTAAAAATGTCAGGGTCGCATTTCAAAGAGCCTTCTTCATAGACGGAATTCGGACCGCCGGAAAAGACGATTCCCTTTACATCTCCCAGCGCAAGAATATCTGATGCCTTCATGTCTCCGGGGTGCAGTTCGGAATAAACCCCAAACTCACGGATGCGCCGCGCGATCAGCTGGTTGTACTGACTGCCGAAATCAAGAACGATAATCTTATCTGCCATATGGCCGCTCACTCCTTTGTGCTGATTGATGCCCGAATGAATTCCCGGAACAGAGGGTGTGCCTTATTCGGCCGGCTTTTGAATTCCGGATGATACTGCACACCGACGAAGAACCGGTTGGCCGGAATCTCCACAGACTCCACCAGACTTCCGTCGGGAGAAGTACCTGCGATGCGCATGCCGTTTTCCTGCATCTCTGCCCGGTATGCATTGTTTACTTCATACCGATGCCGGTGACGCTCGCTGATCATTCGTGTTCCGTAACACGTTTCCAGCAGGCTTCCCTCGGTAATCATGCACGGATAGGCTCCGAGCCGCATCGTACCGCCTTTGTCCAGGTCATCATTCTGACCTGACATAAAGTCTATCACTTTGTGGGTGCTCAGTTCATCAAATTCGTTGGAGTTTGCGTCCTGATAGCCAAGTACATTCCGGGCAAACTCAATCACTGCGATCTGCATTCCCAGGCAGATGCCGAAATACGGGATATCATGTTCCCTTGCATACCGGGCAGCCTCAATCATTCCGGTAATACCGCGGCCGCCGAATCCGCCCGGAACAATAATGCCGTCAATTCCACGGAACAGGTCCTCTGCCGTTTCCGGTGTAATATCCTCGGATTCGACCCAGTGAATATCCACGTGCGCATCGGTTTCATAACCGCCGTGATGCAGGGCTTCCTTGACGGAAAGATAGGCATCATGAAGTTTTACATATTTCCCTACAAGCGCAATATGTACCGTCCGTGAGCGGTTGTGGATCCGCTCCAGCATGGAGTTCCATTCCGAAAGATCAATGGTGTCCGAGGGAATATTCAGTTCCCGGCAGACGATCGTCGAAAAGTTCTGCATCTCCAGCATGATCGGCGCATCATAGAGAGACTCTACGGTCGTGTTGTTAATGACGCAGTCCGGCCGCACATTGCAGAAAAGCGAAATCTTATGGCGCACATCTTCCGGAAGCGGTTCATCACACCGTGTGACAATGATGTCCGGCCGCACCCCGGAGTTCTGCAGTTCCTTTACGGAATGCTGGGTCGGCTTGGATTTGTATTCATCCGAGCCGGGAATATACGGCACAAGCGTGACATGAATGAACAGAACATCTTCCTTTTTGTTTTCCAGGGATATCTGCCGGATTGCCTCAATAAAGGGCTGGGATTCGATATCACCCACCGTGCCGCCGATTTCGGTAATGACCACATCTGCTTCGGCTTTTTTACCGACAGAATAGACAAACCGCTTGATCTCATCGGTGATGTGCGGAATGATCTGCACGGTCTCTCCGAGATATTCTCCGCGCCGTTCTTTCTGCAGTACATTCCAGTACACCTTTCCGGTCGTCAGATTGGAATACTTGTTCAGATCTTCGTTGATAAACCGTTCATAATGTCCAAGATCAAGATCGGTCTCTGCGCCGTCATCGGTAACGAACACTTCACCGTGCTGGTAAGGACTCATCGTACCGGGATCCACGTTGATGTACGGATCGAGTTTCTGAGAGATCACCTTGAGGCCGCGCTGTTTGAGAAGACGCCCGAGAGACGCTGCCGTGATACCCTTTCCAAGTCCTGATACGACGCCGCCTGTCACAAAAATGTATTTCATTCTATCACCCCTTTCATCCCCTCTTTTTTACGCAGGCCACAAAAAAGAGAGGCTAATAAACCCAACAGCCGGACGGCTGTTTTTTTTATCAACCTCTTCAACGGAATGATTATAGCGCCTGACATTCAGGCATGCAACAAAAATTTTATTTTTTTTGATTTATTTCAATTGTCTGTCAGCTGGGCCACAACATCATCCGTCACATCATCAGGCATATAGCCCGGCATATACCCCAGGAAATTGCCGTCCTTCTGCAGAGCGAAGGTCGTCGGATAGCCGGAAATACCGTATTTCAGGCTGACTTCGCCCGTTTCGTCATACAGGATTTCCATGGTATATCCCGCATCCTTCATATACTTCTCAATGTATTCAATACTGCCTTCCCCGTTGGCACCGGGTGCGGCGATCAGAAGAACCTTCACATCACCCTGTTCATGAATCTCCTGCAGCTTCGGCAGTTCCACATTGCAGTAATAGCACCAGGTTCCGAAAAAGTTGATCAATACGGGTTCTCCGACATAATCTGTCAGGCTGTGCTCTGCGCCTTCTGCGTCTTTCAGTGTGAAATTATATTTCTGCGCATCGGGCTTCCCTTCCTCCGACTGGGTGTCCGCGGAAACTTCCGCTTCCTCTGCGTCCTCGGAGAGTCCCGTACTTTGTTCACTCACAGCGACGGCATCCGCCTCTCTTTTCTGCATCCGCAGGATGGTTCCGTTGGCATCCCATAACATATACAGGCCCATTCCGGTAACGACCAGACCGCCGATGATGCCGGTGTACTTCACAATATTGCGGTGTTTCTTCAGCCAGGAAAGCGCCGCATCCGCAAAGAGTCCCACAATCAGAAACGGAATGATGAATCCGGCCGCATAGGCAAGAAGATATAAAATACCGCGTCCCTGTGAGGGTGCTGCGGACGCCGCAACGATCGCGGAGGCAAGCAGCGGCCCGATACATGGACTCCACGCAAAACTGAAGAAGAAGCCCAGAAGAAATGCCTGCGGAGCAGAGGATTTGCCGGGCTGAAACCCCGGGATCCGGTAATCCCTCTCCAGAAGCGGAATATGAATCACACCGAGCGACATTAAGCCAAGCACCAGCAGAAGAAACCCGCCGACCAGCAGAAACTGCAGCCGGTACGTGCGGAAGAACACCTGCAGTGCACTGCTTCCAAGACCCGCAATAAGAAATACGACCGAAATACCCATCACAAAACAGAGCGTCAGAAGAAACGTCTTTCTGCGATGATGCGGATCATCCGGATTCAGACCGGCTGTAAGATACCCGAGATACAGCGGCACCAGCGGAAGTACGCACGGTGTAAAAAACGACAGCAGTCCTTCAAGAAACAGACCGGCAGCGGTTACAGCAGAACCATCCATAACTCAAAATACCATTCCTTCCGGGACCGCACCGACCAGCGCAAGAATCAGCAGCACCAGTCCGGCGATGACCCGGTAATATCCAAAAAGAGCCAGCCCGCCGGTCCGCAGGTAACTCAGCAGACCGCGCACCGCGAATACCGTCATGAAAAACACACCGCAGATTCCCGCCAGAAAAACGGGAATACACCACAGGGTCAGCGGCACCTTCACCGCAGACAGACTCAGAAGACCGGTGCCCAGAAGCGACGGAACAGCCAGACAGCACATCAGTTCCGCAGCCGAAGTACGGTTCATCCCGGCAAACCGGCCGCCGAGAATTGCGGTTCCCGAACGGGAGACACCCGGAATGACGGAAAGGATCTGTGCCAGTCCGGCAGCTCCGGTCTCCTTCAGCGTCATTTCGTTCAGTTCAAACACATGCGGTTTTCTGATATACCGTTCACTCAGTACCAAAAGAATTCCACAGAGGATGGTAATCCCCGCAAGAACAGCCGGTGAGCTCATCTTCGCCCGGATCGGCGTTCCGATCAGAACAGCCGCAAGAAGGAATACTGCGGCAGGAATCAGGGTCAGAAGCCAGATGCGCAGGATCGAGCGTCTGCGCTCCTCGGATTTGCGTTTTGAAAACGGCCAGATGCGCTTGTAGAACACCGCAAAAACAGAGCCCGCAGCCGCAAGCCGCATCACAGCCACAAACAGAGACAGAAAACTCCGATTCAGTTCCGCATCCGGGTACAGCTCAAACGGCAGTACTCCTTCCAGCATCATAATATGGGCCTCACTTCCGACCGGCAGCCATTCTGTTACCGCAAACAGTGCGCCGTACAGCAGTGCTTTGAGAAGTTCCAGCAGATATGCCATTCCAACCCTCCCGTTCCTATCCAATTCTACCATGCCGGCGAGGGAGCGCCGTCTGCGGCTCCCGGGAAGTCCGGATCCCCGCAATGCGGATTCCGGGCATTTATCCCTTTTCTTTTTCATATAAATCGTGTATCTTAAGGCATGGTTTTCATTTTATACAGGTAAATGAAACACCCGAGAGAATTGTAAACGTTTCTGAGAACGTTTAAAACACCAAAACATTGGAGGAAATACCTATGAATATAGAAGAAAAGCTCACCGTCAAACTCGGCAAACCGATCGCTTCTGCATCGGATGAGGAAATCTATATCGCACTCAACTCGATCGTCAAAGAGCAGATTGCGGCACGTGAGCTCACCGGAGGAAACAAGAAACTCTATTACATCTCCGCTGAATTCCTCACCGGAAGACAGCTCGGCCGAAATCTGGTCAACCTGCAGATCTTCCATGAAGTTCTCGCCCTGCTCAGAAAGTACGGCAAAGATCTGAAGGATGTGGAAGAGTATGAGCCGGAACCTTCGCTCGGCAACGGCGGACTTGGGCGTCTGGCAGCCTGCTTCATGGATTCCATCGCATCGTTGAATCTCAACGGTGACGGCGTCGGCCTGCGGTATCACTTCGGCCTCTTCAAGCAGGAGTTCCGCAATCACTGTCAGTATGAAGTTCCGGACCGCTGGATTTCAGAGAACAGTTTTGTCACAAAAACCGATGTCAGCTTCCCGGTCCAGTTCGGGAACCGGACTGTGCATTCCAGAATGTATGATCTCGATGTGATCGGATTTGAAAAAGGCCACAGCAAGCTTCACCTGTTTGACCTCGATACCATTGATGAATCCATTGTCAAAGACGGAATCAATTTCGACAAGAAAGATATCGACAAGAACCTGACCCTGTTCCTTTATCCGGATGATTCCGATAAAGACGGCCAGCTCCTTCGTATCTACCAGCAGTATTTCATGGTCAGCAACGCTGCACAGCTGATCATCAAAGAGCAGAAAGATCTCGGACATGACCTGCATCATCTTGCGGACCATGTGGCTGTCCAGATTAATGATACCCATCCTTCCCTGATCATTCCGGAACTGATCCGGCTTCTGATCCAGGAAGGGTTCTCCTTCCGTGAGGCGGCAGACATCGTTACCGGTGTGTGCGGTTATACCAATCACACGATCCTGGCTGAAGCCCTCGAGAAATGGCCGATGTCATATCTCAACGAAGTTGTACCGCATCTGATGCCGATCATCGGCGGTCTTGACTACGCCGCAGTATGTGCCCACCACGACAACCATGAGCTCAATATCATTGACCGGGAGGGCAAGGTTCACATGGCGCGCATGGATATGCACTACAGCCACAGCATAAACGGAGTGGCAGCTCTTCATACCAGTATTCTGCAGCATCAGGAACTCCGTCCGTTCTATGAGATAAAACCGGAAAGGTTCAACAACAAGACCAACGGCATCACGTTCCGCCGCTGGCTGATGCACAGCAATCCGGAGCTCACGAAATACATCATCGATATGATCGGCACAAACTGGATGAACAATCCGTCTGAGCTGGAGCGCATCATGTATTTCCACAATGACGAGAACACGCTGAATGACATTGCGGAGATCAAGCACACCAAGAAACAGCAGGCCGCACATTATCTGAAGGAGAAGGAAGGCGTCATCGTTGACCCCGACAGCATCTTCTCCATTCAGGTCAAGCGCATGCATGAGTATAAGCGCCAGCAGATGAATGCTCTTTATATCATCTTTGAATACCTGCGCATCAAGTCCGGCATCTACCCGGCAGCGCCGGTCACCATTATCTTCGGCGGCAAGGCGGCTCCTGCCTACACCATGGCAAAGAATGTCATCCATCTGATCCTCTGCCTGCAGGAGCTCATCAATAACGATCCGGAGGTCTCCAAATATCTGCGTGTCGTGATGCTGCAGAACTACAACGTTTCCAAAGCGGAAGTCATCATCCCGGCAGCGGATATCTCCGAGCAGATCTCCCTTGCGTCCAAGGAAGCCAGCGGAACCGGAAACATGAAGTTCATGCTGAACGGTGCAGTTACTCTCGGCACAAATGACGGCGCAAATGTTGAGATTCGTGATCTTGTCGGCTGGGAGAACATCTATACATTCGGCCGCAGTTCGGATGATGTCATCAACCTTTACAACACCAACGGCTATCATGCGATTGATTACTATAACCGGAGTGAAAGCATCCGCCGCTGTGTTGACTTCATCACTTCCCCTGAACTGCTGCGGATCGGCAATGAGGAAATGCTGAAATCCCTGCAGGACAACCTGAAGCACAAAGACTGGTTCATGACTCTGCTTGATCTTGAAGATTACTGCAATGTCAAGGAAACGGTGTACTTCGATTATCTCAACCGTCCGAAGTGGACGCGTATGATGCTCGTAAATATCGCACGTTCCGGCTTCTTCTCCAGTGACCGGACGATCCGGGAATACAACCGGGATATCTGGCATCTGTAATTCAAAAACGCATATGTTTCGGCATATGCGTTTTCATTCTCCGGCATGATAGAATCTAAAAAAGGAGTTTGCCCCTATGATTTATCCGAAGTTTCTGAAAAAAGGAGATCTGATCGGCATTGCGGCGCCAAGTGCCGGAGTCGGACACAAACTGGATCAGTATAATACCTCGCTTGAAGTGCTGAAGCAGGAAGGCTTCCGCATCCTGGAAACCGCCCATGTGCGGGTGGATGATTCGCGCGGCGGATCGGCGGAAGAGCGCGGCGATGAACTGTCTTCCCTTTTTGAAAACCCGGAGGTCAATGCGGTATTCTGCGCAGCCGGAGGCGACTTTCTGAGTGAGATTCTGCCTTATGTGAGATGGAAATCTCTCAAACGCCGCCCGATCTGGCTTGCGGGATCGAGCGATCCGACCAGCCTGCTGTTCACCTATACGGTCAAATACGATGTGGCTACCCTGTACGGCTTCAATGCCGGTTCCTTTGATGAGATCCCTGTTCCTGATTATCAGCAGAACTCACTCCGGATCATCAAAGGCAGAAAAACTGTTCAGCGGACCAGTGAGATGTTCGCCAGCAAACCCGGCTTTGCGGATGACTATGCAGGTTTTGACACCCCAACGGAGTGGAAAGCCAACCGCACCGCAATCAAAGCATCAGGCCGGTGTATCGGCGGCTGTATCGATGTGCTGAAAGACCTCATCGGAACTCCCTATGAATGTGTAAGTTCCTTTATCCGCAGATATCACGAAGATCAGCTGATCTGGTATTTTGACAACTTCTCCATGAGTGCGGAGAACTTCTACCGCACGCTGCTTCAGATGCGCTACGCCGGCTGGTTTGCGGGTACAAGTGCAGTTCTCATCGGCCGTGTTCTGTTTCCCTCCAGCGAAACAGGCATGTCCTATGAAGAGGCGATCGAACGCGCTCTGCCTGACATTCCGGTGATCTTTGACGCAGATGTCGGCCATACCAACCCGAGTTTCACAATGATCAACGGAGCTCTTATGGATCTTTCATACCGGAACGGAAACGGAAAAATTACGTTCCGCTGTGAATGAAAACCGTGCTGCTTATTTCTTTAATTTAATACTTCAAAATGCGGGAACCTGTGCTAAAATAACTCTGCTGTATTTGGGGCTTTAGCTCAGCTGGGAGAGCGCCTGGTTCGCAATCAGGAGGTCGCCGGTTCGATCCCGGTAAGCTCCACTTCTTGATTTCGGGGAATCGCTGATTCCCCTTTTTTTATGTTTTCAGGCCTTTGAAAAACATGCGAGCATATTGATCGGAACCGGCTTTCTGTTTCCAGAAAGATAAATAATATAAATAAACTAAACATCAATGATCCACTCTCGATTTTTGGATAATAACACCTGTTGTTAATAAAAAATTTATATAATACAGATATAAGGAGAATACTATGGAAGAAATAAAAATCACGAAAACCGTATACGGCGCATCCAATGCCGTACACTATTGTGGAAACTGCGGTAAAAAGATGGAATTTGCCTGGAAACAGGATTCCGATCATCCAATGGTCTACATTTGCCCGCAATGCGGCGAACGGGAAGCCTTTAAG
>CAJOLG010000058.1 GCA_905235315.1 uncultured Solobacterium sp.
ATCGGAAAAGAACGTATCGATCAGTTCCTTTGATTTGAGGTCAATCCGGACATCATGCGGCTTATATACGAACGTTCCGGCATCGGTGGTCAGGATCGTTGTCGTATGACCATGGTTATGTACATCGCCGCTGTCGGTTTTTATCCCGGTAAGAACCTGAAAATGATGATTCGCCAGCAGTTCTGTACAGATATCTTCATATGCAAGATCCATCCGCTGTACCATTTCCCGGATCACAGAACAATAGGTCTCATAGGTCTTCTGTATCAGTTCGATCAATGAAGGCACCTTCTGCCGCAAGACGGAAAGTGTCACAGTTTCCGCAAATCGATTCCGTAACGGATCCAGTTCTTCCGAATTGCTGTCTTCGATGTAGGAATCGAGCATATTCTGCTCTGTCAGGTATTCCAGAAACATGAGGAAAAGCGTCGGATGCATGATCTTTCTGATCCGGACGATCACCCTCATCGATGCCGGCTTCTGCGTCTTCATTGATCTCAAAATGATCCGCATTCACTTCGAAGCGGCCGCAGTTCATTTCCTGCAGGATTCCGGAAGCGATTCTTTTTTCAAACAGTTCATCTCGTTCAGACATGGATTTCCCTCTTGCGAAGATTCCGCACTATTATGTTACCCTTATCCTGTTTTTGTTACAATTTCCCCGCGTTTGTCATCGAAGGCAATCCCCGCACACCGTCGGATCAGACGGTTATTCCTGAAATCATCCAAAAAGAAAAACCGTCCTGTACAGAACGGATTTTCAGGATGCTTATCGGTATTGCCTGCAGCTTCTGCTGACAGCCCTCTGTGAGGTTACGAACGATGTTTCGGCTTTCGGAGAACAGATGCCGCCCCGAGGCACAGCAGATACACCAGAAGCGAAAGCAGCGGTATCGCCGCTCTTGCGTCCAGATGGGTAAGCCACCGCTGTCCCATCAGAGAACGCGAGATCCGTACAATAACATCCAGAATAAATGCATGGACCAGATACACATAGTAACTGTTCGCCGCAAGCTTTCCGGTATCCGGTGCTTTTTTCAGCCGGGCAAACCCGGCAAACATCAGTACCGATGCCGCCGCAGTCAGAGGCGCATAGCTCATAACCCAGCGGTGTTCCGCAAGCGTGCGGTCCATGCCCGCAAGAAGCGCACGGTACAGGAGAACTCCGCTGATGATATGCAGGATCAATGCAGCCAGGATGTAAAGCCAGCCGCCGCTGTGTTTATCAGCAGCGTCTTCCCGCAGCACATCGCCGATCATAAAGAACCCGGTATAGCAGAATGCCTCGCCGATATTCCAGTGTGAGGTCACCGGCGGATTCAGCCAAAGCGCAAGACAGCCCAGCACCAGCATGCCGACAGAGACGTTCCGGAATACCTCCGGTGTTACCTCCTGTTTGAAGCGCCGGATCCAGGGAGCCAGAAGATATGTTCCCAGCATCACCGGAAGATACCAGAGATGATAGAACGGCGCCCCGGCAATCAGTGCCTGCACGGCCGGCATCACACCGGTATGATCCAGCACAAGACCGGTAAACAGGGAATAACCAAAGCCAAACAGAATTGCGGCCGCAGCCGGGATCCCGATGTGCTTCAGGGAATGCCGGTAAAACGAAGCCGCATCTTCCGTGCGGGAAGAAGCGAGCACAAACGCACCCGACAACATCAGAAACACCGGAACACTGAACCGGGGAATGGCGGTATAGACTGTTGAAAACAGCGGATGGTTTGCCGGCAGTCCGTCATGGAGATCCCAGAGAAACGTCTCGATAAACAATGCCGAGACATGTCCGAAGATGACCGCAAACGCTGAGATCACCCGCAGAAGGTCATAGTTGTGTTCACGTTCCTTCATGCGGCGTTACCTGCGGAAGAGGATCCGCAGATTGGGATTGTCCTCTCCTGCCCTTCCCAGCACCAGCAGAACCTTGTATGCGTATTCGTTCTCACAGATCTTCGTGATCGCATCCGGCCGCAGAATAATATCTACCTGATCGGTGACTTCACACAGAGAATCAAACAGCGCATCCAGATTGACACAGGCATATTCCTCTTCAAACATGAATGTTTCCATCATGTATTCCTGCATGTCTTCCTTGGAAGTAATCCGGTTTGGATTCAGTTCAATTTGTCTGTACATGATTACTCCTCTCCATACAGCAGTTCAAAGGTCTCATAATGATCTTCGGTATAGTAAACACGCCCGCCGCCGGCTGTGAAGATGATGCGTTTCACGCCGCGCTTTTTCCTGCCAATCGTATCGATATCGCATTCGTAATAGATATCTTCCGCCGGAAGATACCCTTCCGTATTCCCGAACCGGTCACCGCCGATTGCCATTCCCTCCAGCATCTGTGAGAGTGCTCCGCTCGACCAGCCGCGCTGGCGCGCTTCCTTCTTGGTCATGTAATTGGAAGGCAGATGCCCGTAGGTGTAGACATAATACGCAACACAGTCTTTGTCATCGCATTTCGTATCTTCCGAAACCGCAGAAGCCGGGGTTTCTGCCGGAGTTTCTGCCGGGGCCGCCGGCGTAGTTTCCGGTACCGGCGAAACGGAAGGAGATGCCGAGGGTGCGGTTGTCTCAACAATATCCGGAACCGCAGGCTGTACCGGAGTCTCCGGTTTCTTCCTGCAGGAAACCAGCAGGAAAGAAGCAGACAGCAGAACCGGAAGAATTCGTTTTCTGATGTTCTTCATATCACTAAAAGTGTAACACAAACAAAAGCCCCTTTATATGCGGCAGAACCGCAGGGGCTTCAAAATCGGACCTGTGCCGGTGTGTCCTATCCGGCACGGCGGACAAGCCGCAGCACGAGATAGACGACCGCGAACGTCAGGACAAAGGAAATCAGAAATACGGACGGGCTGAACCGGAGAGAATGGGTAGTCACATCGCCCGGCATCATACCGTAGATGTGTGTCGCACTGATACCGCCAAAGCCGTGTTCGACCGTAATCTCCCCGCCATGGGAACTCCATTTAATCAGCAGAGTGTTATTTGCCCTGAAGTAAAGATAATTAATCAGTGCGCCTGCCGCATTCAGCAGTAAGGCAATGAGACCCGCAAGCGTCAGATTCTTCATACCGGTTCCTCCTCTTCTGTTTTATTGTATGGCAATACCTGCAGGAATGAAAACCCGGAGCCAAAAAAACAGCCTCTCCTGCGAGAGACTGTCTGTATTTGGTTCTGATTACTCTTCGATCTCAGTGATGGATCCGGAACCGACGGTACGGCCGCCTTCACGGATGGAGAACTTTGTTCCCTGCTCAACAGCGATCGGAGCGAGGAGCTCAACTTCCATGACGACGTTGTCACCAGGCATGCACATTTCTGTGCCTTCCGGAAGACGGATAACGCCTGTTACGTCAGTTGTACGGAAGTAGAACTGCGGACGATAGTTGGAGACGAACGGTGTATGACGGCCGCCCTCTTCCTTTGTCAGAACGTAAACCTGAGCCTTGAACTTGGTATGCGGGGTAACGCTTCCCGGCTTCGCAAGAACCTGACCGCGCTCGATCTGATCACGGTTGACACCACGGAGCAGCGCACCGATGTTGTCGCCGGCCTGTGCGAAATCGAGAGTCTTACGGAACATTTCGATTCCGGTAACGACTGTGCTCTTTGTCTCACGGATACCAACGATTTCAACGTTGTCGTTGAGGTTCAGTTTACCACGCTCTACACGGCCGGTAGCGACTGTACCACGGCCTGTGATTGTGAATACGTCTTCAACAGCCATCAGGAACGGCTTGTCGAATTCATGTTCCGGAGTCGGAATCCAGCTGTCGACTGCGTCAAGGAGTTCCTTGATCGGAGCGAGCCAGTTCGGATCACCTTCAAGCGCCTTGAGAGCGGAGCCGCGGATAACCGGTGTGTTCTCACCGTCGAAACCATACTCGGAGAGCAGGTCACGGACTTCCATCTCAACGAGGTCGATGAGTTCTTCATCGTCGACCATGTCGCACTTGTTCAGGAATACTACCATTTTAGGAACGCCTACCTGACGGGAGAGCAGGATGTGCTCACGAGTCTGGGGCATCGGTCCGTCAGTTGCCGCAACAACGAGGATCGCACCATCCATCTGCGCAGCGCCTGTGATCATGTTCTTGACATAGTCAGCGTGACCCGGGCAGTCAACATGCGCATAGTGACGTGTCTTTGTGCTGTACTCAACGTGAGCGGTGTTGATCGTGATACCACGTGCCTTTTCTTCCGGAGCACCGTCGATCTGATCGTATGCTTCGAACTTCGCAGAACCATCTTCAGGATGCTCCGCCAGATACTTTGTGATCGCGGCTGTCAGTGTTGTTTTGCCGTGGTCGACGTGACCGATTGTACCGATGTTTACATGCTCGAGGGATCGGTCGAAATGTTCCTTAGCCATTTTAAATTTCCTCCGTAATTTCTTTCGTTAATTTGACCGTTATCATTTTAAGATAAACAACTTTTGTTTGCAATGCTTACTTATCAGCTTTGACAGAGTTCTTCTCGATAATCTCTTTCGCGATATTCTTCGGAACTTCTTCATAGTGATCTGTCTGCATGATGTAGGTTCCGCGGCCCTGTGTGAAGCTTCTCAGATCGGTGACATAACCGAACATCTCAGAGAGCGGAATGAAGCTTTCGATCTTGATCGCGTTGCCGGTTTCTTCCTGGGAACGGATCTGACCGCGGCGCTTGACGACATCACCCATAATCGAACCGAGATACTCGGCCGGTGCTGTGATGTCTACCCGCATGACCGGTTCAAGAATGACCGGGCTGCACTTCTTCGCTGCTTCACGGAGCGCAAGACTTGCGGCGATCTTGTACGCCTGCTCACTGGAGTCGACATCGTGGTAGCTTCCGTCAAACAGCGTAGCTTTGATATCAACGACAGGATATCCTGCGACAAGACCGTTGTTGAGGGCATCTTCGAGACCCTGCTGTGTCGGCTTGATGTATTCCTTCGGAATGGATCCGCCGACGGTGGCGTCAACGAATTCGAATCCCTTGCCTTCATTCGGCTCGAAGCGAATCCATACATGACCGTACTGACCGTGACCGCCGGTCTGGCGAACGAACTTACCTTCGCACTCTGCGGTGCCGCGGATCGTTTCACGATACGCAACCTGCGGAGCACCGGCTGTCGCTTCCACCTTGAACTCGCGCTTCATGCGGTCCATGATGATGTCCAGCTGAAGTTCACCGACACCGGCAATAATCGTCTGTCCGGTTTCTTCATCCGTATAGGTACGGAAGGTCGGATCTTCCTCGGCGAGCTTGGCAAGCGCATCGTCCATCTTCTGGCCGTCCTGCTTTGTCTTGGGCTCAACCGACATCTGGATAACCGGCTCCGGGAATACCATCGATTCCAGAATGATCGGATGGTTCTCGTCGCACAGTGTATCACCGGTTGTTGTGTTCTTGAGGCCTACTGCACCGGCGATGTCGCCTGCGTATACCTCTGAGATATCCGCCCGGTGGTTCGCATGCATGCGTACCAGACGGCCGAACCGCTCGCGCTTGTCTTTCGTTGCGTTAAGCACATAGCTGCCTGCTGTCGCGATACCGGAGTATACGCGGAAGTAGGTAAGACGGCCGACGAACGGGTCTGTCGCAACCTTGAATGCAAGTGCGCTGAACGGCTCATTGTCGTCCGCGTGGCGGTCTTCTTCCTCACCGTTTTCAAGGTGACCCTTGATCGCGGGAATATCTGTCGGCGCAGGCAGGTAGTCAACAACTGCGTCCAGCACCAGCTGAACACCCTTGTTTTTATATGCGCTGCCGCAGAGTACAGGGAAGAACTCCGCTGTCAGAACGCCGGCACGAATCGCGCGCTTGACTTCCTCGATTGTCGGCTCTTCGCCTTCGAGGACCTTCATCATGACGTCATC
The DNA here is from genome assembly GCA_905235315.1 of uncultured Solobacterium sp. Lineage (GTDB taxonomy): Bacteria > Bacillota_I > Bacilli_A > Erysipelotrichales > Erysipelotrichaceae > Bulleidia. The sequence continues at coordinate 5,880 of CAJOLG010000058.1, forward strand.
GTCATAATCTGCGATCGCTTCCAGCATCGTCTGATGCATTTCAGTTGCTTTATCCAGGTACTGGGCATCAATGTCAGTAACCTTGATGTCCGTGCCCTGGTCGTTGTTGTACATGTGCTGCTTCATCGTAACCAGGTCGATGATTCCGCGGAAGCTCTGCTCCGCACCGATCGGCATCTGGATGGCAGCCGCCTTGGCCCCAAGACGGTTTCCGATGGAATTGACAGACATATCGAAGTCCGCACCCGTCGCATCCATCTTGTTGGAGAAGACGATACGCGGTACGCGGTATTCTGTAGCCTGGCGCCATACGGTTTCTGTCTGCGGCTCAACGCCTGCTTTGGAATCCAGAACGGTTACAGCACCGTCAAGTACACGCAGGGAACGTTCTACTTCTGCAGTGAAGTCGACGTGGCCCGGTGTGTCGATGATATTGATCTGACAGTCTTTCCACTGACAGGTGGTCGCAGCGGATGTGATTGTAATACCACGCTCCTGTTCCTGTGCCATCCAGTCCATCTGGGAAGCACCGTCATGGGTCTCACCGATTTTATGTATCTTTCCTGTGTAATACAGAATCCGCTCTGTCGTTGTCGTTTTGCCGGCATCGATATGAGCCATAATTCCGATATTACGAATCTTGTTAAGCGGGAACTCTCTCGGCATAAATCGCTCCTTTCTTCAATGTTTATGTTGTGCTGATTACCAGCGGAAGTGAGCGAATGCCTTGTTCGCCTCTGCCATCTTGTGGGTGTCTTCCTTCTTCTTCACGGATGCGCCGGTTCCGTTTGCGGCATCCATGATCTCTGCCGCAAGGCGGCGTTCCATCGTCGGCTCATGACGCAGACGGGAGTAGTTAACGAGCCAGCGCAGGCCAAGGGTCAGTTTGCGCTCTGCGGAAACTTCAACCGGTACCTGGTAGTTGGCGCCGCCGACACGGCGGACCTTGAGCTCGAGCTGCGGCATGACATTGCCGAGCGCCTTCTCAAATACAACCATCGGATCTTCACCGGTCTTTTCTCCAACGATGTTGAATGCATCGTAGAGGATTGTCTGCGCAGTACCGCGCTTACCATCGAGCATGATCTTGTTGATCAGCTTTGTGACGAGTTTTGAATTGTAAATCGGATCAGGAAGTACGTCACGCTTCGCTATATAACCTTTTCTAGGCATTTCTTACTTTCCTCCAATCTTACTTGCCCTTCGGCTTCTTCGCGCCGTAGAGAGAACGGCCCTGGTTACGTCCGTCAACGCCTGCACAGTCGAGCGTGCCGCGGATGATGTGGTAACGAACACCCGGGAGATCCTTGACACGGCCGCCGCGGATCATAACAACGGAGTGTTCCTGCAGGTTATGTCCGACACCCGGAATGTACGCTGTAACTTCCATACCGTTGGAGAGACGGACACGGGCATACTTCCGCAGCGCAGAGTTCGGCTTCTTCGGTGTCATTGTGCCGACACGGGTGCAGACACCGCGCTTCTGAGGAGAACTGATACGGGTGTTCTTCTTTTTCAGCGAGTTGTATCCGCGGTTCAATGCCGGGGACTTTGATTTGTAAACTTTGTCGGTACGGCCCTTGCGTACCAGCTGATTTATTGTAGGCATTTCTTTCTCCTTTCGCCCTATATGCACACACATCCAAGTGTGCCGTTTCTCAGCCAAATTATTAGCTTTGCGCATTACAAAGCCATTTTTCGCCAAGCACGATTGATAATAATCCGAGAATATACCGCTGTCAACGATTTTTTTCGGTTTTCCATAAAAATCCACACATCCGGGCGTGCCGGATCCGGTACGGAAAGAAAAACACCGCGTTCCGCGATGCCTCTCTTGTATATATATAATTCTTTCCTTATTTCACTTATCCCAGCATCCCGCGCAGGAGATTGATCACGGAGGACGCATCCACGCCTTCTGCGAACTTTTCCGCCGCAAGATCCAGGACTTTCTTTTCAATCATGTTTCCCTTGCGGTAGTTCTGCACAAGCTTTTTCTCTGCTGCAGAGAGGCGGAGTGTGGAAGCAGTCTTCTTTTTGGCTGTCGTTTTCTTTTTCTTCGCCGTTGTCTTTGCGCCGGCGGAGGAAGCCGGTTTTTTCGCGGCCGATACGATACTTCTTTCTTTCTCTGTCATCCTTACGGTCTCCTTTACAGATACGAAACAATCTCACGGTCGCTCGGGATTCCGGCCCGGCCGCCGACCTGGGTGCACTTGAGGGCCGCCGCAATCGATGCGTAACGGATTGCCTGCCGTACATCATACCCCTGCATATAAGCAGCGATAAACGCCCCATGGAATACATCGCCCGCGCCGGTGGAATCGACTGCCTTTACCGAGTAGGCCGGGAAGACCTCCACGTGGCCGTCGATCCATGCGAGGCACCCTCTGGTTCCCTGGGTGGAGATAACCACCTTCGGCCCATGGGAGGCAAAGTATGCCAGCGCGTCTTCCGTGGTTTCCGTCTTTGCGACAATCTTCGGATAGCGCGCATTCATAATCAGAATATCCGACATCTCCGCCATCTTCCGGTTCAGCTCCCGGTCGGTTTCCATATGACAGCCGTCCACGGATACGGGAATATTGTTCTGCTTTGCGATTTCAATCGCAGCCATGGCGTTGTCATAGCGGGTTCCGTCCACATGCAGGATATCGCTGTTTTTGATCAGGGCGATCTGATCCATGTTCCATTCGATCGGCGGCAGGGTGTTACTGCTCACAAACTTTGTTCTGGTGCCGGTTTCCGGATTGACCATGATCTCCGAGTGGGGCGAAATACCTCCCGCCACAATCTCAATCATCGTTGTATCAATTCCTTCGTTGTCCAGCCCTTCCAGAATCTGCTTTCCGGTTTCATCATCCCCGACTGACGTAATCATCTGCCCGAACATGCCAAGGCGTTTTGCGGCCACAACCGCGGTTGCGCAGGCGCCGCCGCCCTGACTGATAATCTGCGTGATGTGCGTGCTGCCGTCTTCATTCGGATAATCCTCAATCAGATTCAGATGATCAAGGACTGCCGCACCGACACCGGTAATTATCTTTACCATAGGTCTCACCTCTTTATCTGGTTACTTTTATTATACCCGCTGGATTGTCACTTCTTCGCAAAAAGAACCCCGGATCTGTCCTGATCCGGGATTCTTTCAGAAAGATTATTCGTCAAAATTCTCTTCTTCGTCCTCATCCTCTTTGCCGGAGCGATAGAGCACAAGCAGTCCGACTGCCGCAAGATTGAGAACCAGCAGGATCCAGCCGACCACACTGTGATCAAGGATCGCCAGCGCAATACTTCCGAGCGCATCCGCACCGAGGATCCAGGGGATCAGTCCCTTGTTCTTCGCAAGGAAGATGCCAAGTCCCGCCAGAATCATAAGCACCGGAATCCCGAGGAACCACAGAATTCCCTGCGTATTGATGATTTCAATCGGCGCATCGGTCTTCTCGGTCTCCTTCGGGGTTTCCGAAGGGGTCGGTGTTATACTGTCCGGCGTTTCGGAAGGCTCAGCAGATGCCTCTGCCGCATCTCCTCCGGTTCCGTTTGCAGGACTGGCGCCGTTATTCGTTCCCGGAGCGACATAGGTACCGTTCCCG
>CAJOLG010000059.1 GCA_905235315.1 uncultured Solobacterium sp.
CTCTGCCCAGACAACGGATGCGTCCGTAAACCGGGTAACGCCTGCGCTGTTTGAAGCGTATCCCGATGCCTTTTCGCTTGCGGTGGCAGAACCCGGCGATATTGAAGCGTGCATCGCATCCCTCGGGCTTTACCGTAATAAGGCCAAGGCAATCCGCGGAATGGCGCAGGGGATGGTGGAACAGTATGACGGAGAAGTTCCTTCGACCATGGAAGAGCTGGTCAGGCTTCCCGGCGTCGGGCGGAAATGCGCCAATGTCATCCTGAGTGAATGTTACGGGGTTCCGGCGCTGGCGGTGGATACCCACGTCAGCCGGGTATCGAGGCGGCTTGGTCTTGCAAAACCCGAGGATACGCTTCTTGAAGTGGAAACCAAACTGAAACGGAAGATTCCGAAGGAGCAGTGGATCAAAACCCACCATCAGCTGATCTTCTTCGGCCGGTATCTCTGCCATGCGCGGAATCCGGAATGTGAGCGATGCCCGTTTCAGGGGAAATGCCGTTACGGAAAATACGATGAAACAAATGTAAAACACTGAGTGCGGGATCGGAAGATCCTCGTTCGCTCAGTGTTTTTTATACGATCAGTTGTCCGGATCCGGGCTGTTTGGTTCCTCATCGGATTCCGGGTTCGGTGATTCCTCGCCGGGGGATGCAGTCCCGTTCGGTCCCGGTTTCGCAGAAGGCTCCGGATTTCCGGACTTCGGCGTGCGGAATTTTACACAGACTTCATTGGAGGACCGGTCGGAGACATCGAATGCATAGAAGCCGCAGGCTTCATACTCGGTATCGCTGTCCAGTTCTGACGCATCGGCTTCGAAGGTATCGTCTTCACTGGCAAGCTCCGCAATCAGCGAGCCGTTTTTCTCAATTCGTGCCTTGTAGCGGATGGGGCCATATACCCAGCTCCAGTCAAAGAGCCGGTTTCCCCAGGCTTCCACAAGCACATTTCCGGCTGCGTCACGCAGGGAGATATCCATGGTGTTGTCCGCCTGGATCAGCCGGTCAGGATCGGGATACGGCGTCCAGTCAAGCACAAGGGTATCGCCGGAGATCGATGCGGTGAAGTTTGCCAGGGAATCGATGTTCTCATCGGATTCCGGTTCTGCCAGGCCGGCAAACTCACTCTTTACAAGACCGGTCGTCACAAGGGAAGGATCCATGTCGGGCAGGACAGCCGCATACGGCCATGTGCCGAGAATGTGGGTGATCTGGGAGATGCCCTCGGGCATTGCCAGTTCTTCCGGCGCATTGTCCCGGTGGATCGCATCAAGAACGAGCGAGCAGATATGACCGGGGATATTCATGGCGGATTTGTCACGGTCAAAATAGGTATCCTTGTCCTTGACGCCTTTTTCATATCCGACCCATGTACAGATCGTATACTCGCTGGTATCACATACCATCCATTTGTCCTTTGAAGCACCCTGCGGAATGTTGTACTGCAGACCTTCATCGCCCCAGTCGGATGTTCCGGTCTTGCCGTAGGTCGCATAATTCCGGGTGAGAATATCAAGGTAGTTGTATACGCCGCCGTGCACTGCGGTATACATCAGCTGGGCTGCCAGGTAAGCGGCCTGCGGAGAGAGAACATTGCGCGGCTCGTAATACGGAACCAGAGGTTCGCCGGTGCCGCTGCGGAACTCAATCCGCTCAATCGTATGCGGTTTGATATAATTGCCGCCGTTCATCAGGATGGCGTGGGCTGCCATCAGTTCCTCACAGGAGGAAGTGAAATTGGAGCCGCCGATCGCAAAGCCGATATCGAAATTATCATAATTGACCTGGGAAAAGCCGAGGCTGTTCACATACTGCACGACGGTATCCCAGCCCGCCGTGTTCAGCACATCCTGGAGGGCCTGAATCGCCGGCGTATTGAGCGAGGCGGAAATCGCATAGGACAGGGTGACCTGGCCGTTATAGGAGCCGTTGGCATTCTTGATGATCATGTTGGTGCCCTGATAGGTGATCGGGCGGTCGGTAACGACATGACTTGTGGCCCATCCGAGATATTCAAATGCGAGCGCATAGTCAAGGAACGGTTTTACGCTGGAACCCGGCTGTTTGTACTGGTCTGTCGCATGGTTCAGCAGCATCGATCCGCCGCGGCCGTAGTTGCGCCCGCCGCCGATGGCGATAACTTCTCCGTTCTGGTTGTTTTCTGCGATAATACCGATCTCCATCAGTTCATCCGGGAAGGTTACATCCTCTTTCCGGCCGGCCTGAATATCATCCATGACTTCCTGGACTTCGGGATCCATAAACGTATGGATATCCATGGCAACAGAGAGGGGATCCTGCCCGGTGATGTCAGCTGCTTCCTGAATGACGGTATCGATATAAGACTGGTAGGCATAGGTTTCGCCGCCGCCGGAGTTGGGATCGATCAGGGTGTCTTCCACCTTGATCATTTTGGCGAGGTCGTATTCTTTTTCGGTAATGTAGCCATGCCGCAGCATCATGTCCAGCACGGTATTCCGCCGCCGTGTGGCGTTATCAAGAAAATTGTGAGGGTCATAGGTGTAGGGGGCGTTGATGACGCCTGCCAGCATCGCTGCTTCCGCAAGGTTGAGCTCGCCTGCTGTTTTGCCGTAATAGTATTCTGCCGCCTTCTGAATCCCGCGGATATTGCCGGTGCCGCCGAAATTCATCTTGTTGAGATACATCTCAAAGACGGCCTTCTTGTTGGATTCCTTCTCCAGCTGTCGGGCGAGATCAATCTGCTGGATTTTGTATTCAAGGGTGCGGTTTGTGGTCTGTCCGGTCTCATCATTCTGGAAGTACGTAAGCTTTACCAGCTGCATCGTGAATGTGGAACCGCCCGAAAGCCCGCTGCGGTGCCGCAGCCTGTTCATGACGTTGTCAATCGCCGATTTGGTAAAGCGGGGAAGATCGAACCCGTCGTGTTCAAAGTAGCGGCTGTCCTCCACCGCAAGAAAAGCATCAATGACCGCTTCGGATATCTCGTCATAGGTGACGTTTTCTCTTAACTGTGTGCCGACATCGGCGATCAGTGTCCCGTTCCGGTCAAAGATATGCGAACTTTCCTGCGAAAAGAAATCATCGATGATGAGCTGCGGCTCGTTTTTCTTCATCCGGTTGAGCGCGAAAACCCCGATCAGTCCGCTGAACAGTTCGAGGAAAATGAAAAAGACCAGAACCAGGGTCCATACGGCCATCCGGTTGACTTTCCGGCGTTTTTTCCGATGCGTGCTGCGCGAAGCGGAAGACGAAGAACGCCGGGAAGCAGACTGCCTGGAAGCAGACTGCCGGGACGGGACCGTTGATTTCGTGCCGGACCGCTTTGCCGGATGCGAAGATTTCTTTGTATTCGGGCGTTTCTGTAAACTCATGAACCTTCTCCGAAGTAAACTCTGTCCACAACCGAGAGATAGTCGACCGGCCGGACGTAGTTGTAAGGAATTTCGTAGGCGTGTTCCGTAAACCATTCATAGGGTATGGAACGCCGCCCGCAGCTGTTGATATATGCAATAGCTTCTTCCGCATCTGCCAGATAGGTGATATCCAGCCCGGTAAACCGGATGATCAGGAAGGCAATCGCGCCATGCCGGACGACAGAAGAAAGATGCTCAATCTGATGCGCATGAATGGACTTGAGCGGGAAGGAGGTGTTGACGGCACACTCCTTGGCCTCAAAATCGATGTATTTGCCGCGGTAAATCCCGTTGTAGTCGGTGGTGCTCGGAAGCTTGAAATAGGCTTCCGTGATCTTTGCGGCCGTCCGGTCCGGATAATCGACCTTTACGATTGTGACCGGAGTGGGTTTTTTATGAATAATCGCCCGGTCAATGGACCGGTAATAGTCATTTGTCCGGTTGATATCTTTTTCAAGTTTCATGCCGCGGTCTGCGAATGAAGTCGGCTCATGTCTGACTGCAGCTTTTTTTCCGTTGGGATAATTAACCATCAAACCCTCCGTTCGAATCCCTATTATAACTTCTCATAAAGAATTAAAAAAGACGTCCGGGAGGAGGGAAAACAAATTATCATGTGCAACCTTGTTCACAAAATTGAATTTTTGTGTGAAAATAATCAACGTGGGAGAGAGAGTTCATGGCGGGTAAGCTTAATCTTGATATTCAGACCATTCTTGACAAGCGGTTTGATATTGATTTCAAGGGATACAGCGGTCTTGAAGTTGATACGTTTCTTGATCTTGTGATTGAAGACTATCAGACTTATCAGGATATCACGGCTGAACTGAATCAGAAGATTGCGGAACTGGAACGCACCAATGCATCACTGCGTGCCAAGCTGATCGAAGAAGAAGGGAAGACGCGTGCGTATCTTGACCAGCAGCGCGAAAATCCCGGAATGCAGGGAGCCGCCAATGTCGATATTCTCAAGCGTCTCTCACGGCTTGAAGAACAGGTCATGAAAGCGAACGAAAACAACGGAAACAACGGCGTTCGCTGATTACGCGCATATTCGGGCAGTCGCTGGTCATTACCGATGATCAGAGGAAAGTCCATGCTCGCACAGGCTGTGATGCCTGTAGTGTTTGTGCCGGCCGAATCAATAAGACCGGGCAGCGAAAGCTGACGGCGGAGTCCGATTCTAAAGGAGCGATCCCATGAGGAGGACCTGTAACGTGCCACAGTGACGAAGCCGGAGCGGAAACGTTCCGGGTGGAACGAGGTAAACCCCGCAAGCGAGAAATCCAAATTTGGTAGGAGAATTCCCTGCGGCGAACAAGAAGCCAAACGGGAGCTGCCTTCGGGCAGAGATAAATGGCTGCCATCCGGGCAACCGGAGACAGAACATGGCTTACAGAGTGTGCTCGTAACAGAGAGGGTAAAACCTCTCTTTTCATTTGACGGGCGTGATATACTGATTTCGTTGTAATTGAAGAGGGATGAGGTTATGAATCTGCCAAACCGGCTGACATTATTCCGGATCGTCATGATACCCGCGGTGGTATTGGTTTACCTGTTTCCGTATGCGCAGTTTGGAATTGAACTGCAGGTTTTTACCGTCGGCGCCGTACGGCTTTCCACAGTAAACATTATCTGCCTGGCGCTTTATGGCGCAGCGGCGATCACCGACTTCCTTGACGGCAGAATTGCCCGCAGCAGAAATATTCAGACAACCTTCGGCAAATTCGCCGATCCGGTTGCGGACAAGATGCTGACATCCACAATGTTCATTCTGTTTGCGTCGAAGGGAATCATCTCTGTCGTACCGGTCATCATCATGGTGTGCCGCGATATTATCGTGGACGGCTGCCGGATGATTGCCGCCGCAAACGGGAAAGTGGTTCCTGCGCAGTCACTCGGAAAGGTAAAGACGGTTTCCCAGATGCTCACGATCGCGCTGATTCTGCTGAACAATCTCCCGTTTGAAGTGTGGCAGCTGCCGGTCAGTGATGTTCTTCTGTGGTTCAGCGCATTTGTCAGTTTCGCCAGCGGAATGTCGTATTTCAACCAGCTGAAAGAAGATATTTTTGAATCAAAATAATAAAGAGTGCGGGGAATCCGCACGTCAGACGGTATAAGGGAAGTAGTTAGGAGAACTCAAACTATGGCAAAAGAAACAAAGACAGCGGTTTCTGCGGAAAACAAGAAAGACCAGCTTCTTCAGGAAGCGCTGCGGGCGATTGAAAAAGAATACGGCAAAGGCTCCATCATGCGGCTCGGAGACCGCGCGGATGTTTCCGTGGATGCGATTCCGACCGGCAGCCTTACGCTGGATGCGGCGCTCGGCATCGGCGGCTATCCGAAGGGGCGGATCATTGAAATTTACGGTCCGGAATCCTCCGGTAAGACAACCCTCGCACTTCATGCGATCGCAGAGTGTCAGAAAGAGGGCGGCAGATGTGCCTTCATCGATGCGGAAAACGCGATTGATCCGCTGTACGCAAAGAATCTCGGTGTTGATATCGATGAGCTGATTCTCTCACAGCCGGATTCCGGGGAACAGGCGCTCGAGATCACCGAAGTACTGATCAAATCCGGCGCCATCGATCTGGTTGTCATAGACTCGGTCGCTGCACTTGTGCCGCAGGCAGAGCTTGACGGCGAGATGGGAGATGCCAGCGTCGGTCTGCAGGCCCGCCTCATGTCCAAGGCGATGCGGAAACTTGCCGGTGTCATGAACCGTTCCAGCTGCACGGCGATTTTTATCAACCAGCTGCGTGAAAAGGTCGGCATTATGTTCGGCAATCCGGAGACAACCCCGGGCGGCCGTGCCCTGAAGTTCTACTCCAGCGTGCGTCTGGATGTCCGCCGCGGAGAAACGCTGAAGAACGGCCAGGATGCTTACGGCAATGTCGTGAAGATCAAAGTCGTCAAGAACAAGGTTGCGCCTCCCTTCAAGACCGCAACGGTAAATATGATCTACGGAGAGGGGATTTCCCATCTTGATGAGGTCATCAATCTGGCGGTGGAGAACGATATCATCGATAAGTCCGGCGCCTGGTTCTCCTATAAAGGAGACAAGATCGGCCAGGGAATCCAGGCTGTCCGTGAGTTCATGAAGAACAATCCGGAAATTGATGCCGAAGTCACGGCGGCGGTAAAGGAAAAACTGTTCGGTACCGGTGAAACGGACGATGCCGCACAGGAAACGCCCGCTGAGACAAAGTGACCGGCTGAAAAACAGGACCTGAAGCACTGCAGGCATGCGCAGTGCTTTCTGTTTTTATGACGGCCTGTTTCGGTTGTGAAAAGACAAGTTTTCAGTATATAATACACGATGGGAGAATTCCCGGAACAATATAAACAGTCGAATGGAGGTATAGGATATGAATGGTCTTTTGATCTCCATTCTTGCTGGGATTGTCGGCATTGCGATCGGAATCGCCATTATGACGGTTATGAGCCGGACCGGCCTCGACAAAGCGAAAAATGAGGCACAGTCTATTCTCGATGAAGCGAACGCAAAAGCGGAAAATATTGTCCGTCAGGCAAATCTCGACGGGAAACAGCAGGCGTTTGAACTGAAACAGCAGGCTGAAAAGGAACTTAAAAGTCAGAGAGACCGGCTTCAGACACAGGAAAACAAGCTGGTTCGCCGTGAGGACAATATCGGTTTCCGTGAGGAAAGCCTTACTGCGAAAGAGAAAAAACTTGATGAAAAGACAAAACTCGCAGATGAAAAGCTCACACATCTCAGTAAGATGGAGGATGAACTGAAGCAGCGGATTGACAGTCAGATTGAGGTGCTTGAAAAAGCGGCCGGGCTGTCGCGTGAGGAAGCCAAATCGGAACTCATGGACGCTGTCGAAAAGAAATGTGAAAAGGATATCGCGGCTTACCTGCACGAACAGGATGAAATTGCGCAGGAGAAAGCTGCGGACAACGCCCGGAATATCATCGCAACCGCAATCCAGCGCTACTCGCAGGAAGAGACGATCGACCGTACGGTTTCTGTCGTTGCACTTCCGAACGAGGATATGAAGGGCCGGATCATCGGCCGGGAAGGCCGCAATATCAAGGCGATCGAACAGGCTACGGGTGTTGACCTGATTATTGACGATACACCGGATGTCATTACCGTATCCTGCTTTGACCCGATTCGCAGGGAAATTGCCCGTCAGTCACTGGAACAGCTGATGAAAGACGGCCGCATTCAGCCGGGAAGAATCGAAGAAGTAGTAAACAAGGTTACGCGGGAACTGGACGACTCGATTGCCAAAATCGGGGATGAAGCAGTGTTCAAACTCGGTATCAACCGTCTGAACCGTGAGCTCACAAAGCTCGTCGGAAGACTGCGGTACCGGTACAGCTATGGCCAGAATGTTCTCGAGCATTCGGTTGAAGTAGCCACCTTTGCCGGAATTATGGCAGCGGAGCTCGGCCTGAACCAGCAGCTTGCCAAGCGTGCGGGTCTGCTTCATGACATCGGAAAAGCGATCGACTTCGAGCAGGAGGGATCCCATGTGGAACTCGGCGCGAAGGTAGCCAAGAAATACGGCGAAAACAACATTGTTGTGAATGCGATCGAAAGTCACCACGGGGATAAACCTGCGGATGATATTATTGCGGTTCTGGTTGCGGCTGCCGATACGCTCAGTGCAGCCCGTCCGGGTGCGCGGTATGAGTCGATGGAAAATTATATCGAACGTCTGGAGCAGCTTGAAAAGATTGCGACAAGCTTCGATGGAGTTGAGAAGGCATTCGCGATTCAGGCCGGACGCGAAATCCGCGTGATGGTACAGCCGGAAAAGATCAACGATGAGACCATGGTGAAGGTTGCGCATGATCTGAAAGACCGGATCGAGAATGAAATGACGTATCCGGGCCAGATCAAGGTCACCCTGATCCGTGAAGTCCGCGTTCAGGAACTTGCCCAGTAGCCTATGAACATTCTTTTCCTCGGTGATGTGGTAGGCAGGGCCGGAAGGACTGCGGTGTGCAGCCGGCTTGCCGGACTGAAACGTGAATATGAAGCTGATTTTACAGTCATCAACGGGGAAAACGCGGCACACGGAAAAGGGATCACTCCCGCAATCTACCGGGAGCTGGTAAATGCCGGAGCCGATGTCATTACTCTTGGGAATCATGCATTTTCAAAATCCGAAATCACAGCGAAATTCCATGAATGCCCGAATCTGATCCGGCCGGCGAATATGGAGCCGGAATCTGTCGGGCACAGCTGGGTCATTCAGAACTGCGGCGGAAAACGCATTGCGGTAGTCAATATTCTCGGCGGCGTGTTCATGCAGGAAGCTGTCGGGGAATCCTATCCCGTCATGGAACGGATTCTGAATGAGATCGATGCCGATATCATTCTTGCTGATCTGCATGCGGAGGCGACGGGGGAAAAGGAACTGTTCTGGTTCCTTTACCGCAGCCGGCTGGCCGCAGTGATCGGAACCCATACGCATGTACAGACCGCGGACGAGCGTGTCAGTGAGGGATGTGCATATATCAGCGATGTCGGAATGTGCGGATCCTATGATTCTGTGCTCGGGCGGGATTACGAAGAACTGATTGCCCGCCGCAATGGGATTCAGACACGCTATACGCCTGCGGAAACTCCTGCCGTCATCTGCGGTGTGCTGATTGAGATCGATGATTCCACCAACCGGGCAGTGGG
>CAJOLG010000060.1 GCA_905235315.1 uncultured Solobacterium sp.
CCGCTTCCCTTTGTCCAGGTGCTGTTGTCGCCTTCGGTCACCCTATATGCAATGATCGGAAGCTCAACGATCTTCGTCTGGGTCTCAAAGCCCGGATCATTGAATGTCACGGTATAGACAATCTCTCCCGGCTCCTCATACGTCGGTTCTTTTCTTGTCACAGAAGCGACAGCGGTCTCGCTTTCCCGATGAGATTCATCGTTGGCGCATACCCGTTCTGCGGTACAGGTGCGGTTGTCTTCCGACCAGATATAGACCGGAGCCTTCCACGAATGCCCTGTCGCGGGGGTGGTCACCGCCTCACGGCTCAGCTCATCGCCGCATACATCGCAATATGTAACAAGATCATAACTGGCCCGGTTCAAGACAGGTCGCAGGCTTAACGTTTTCCATCACCGGCTGACCTTCGGTATGTCCCGCTGCCGGAATCACAAGCTTATCGCTGGTAACTTCGGTTTCTCCCCGGCTGTCGGCGTACATCCGCTTACAGAGGGCGCACTCATAATGCGCAAGGACACCCGTCTTCGTACACGTTGCCGGGACCTCCGCAATTTCTCTCAGATCATGAACATGGTCAGGACGCGGAATGATGCGCTCTTCCATATGGGACGCATCATTCTGGCAGATTCGCATCTCAAGCCCGTCTTCCTCTTCCGTCACCGGTTTTATGATCTCCCACTCGCCCCAGTCATGACCGAGTGCCGGCACAATAACCCGGGTCGAGCTCAGGATCTCTCCGCACTTCACACAGGAAACCGTTTCGAGAGCTCTGCCTGTTTCTTCGCAGGTCGCCTGTTTCTCCGTGATGCGCTCCGGCTCCGCAGCCGGAACATGACCGGTCGGCGGTATCGGTTCCGTCTTCTGATGTTCATTGTTATGGAGACAGATATACGTCCGGACTCCTTCTTCGGTGCAGGACGGTTCTTTCGTGACCGTTCCGGCATCGTAGAGATGACCGAGCGGATCAATATCCGCAATGGTTTTTGTGACAGGGCCGAACGCGCTGTTGTTAAACACCGCGGTATAGGAGGTTTCCCCTGCTGTCTCACATTCTGCCTGTTTTGTGATAACTGCGGTGATATTGGTGGTACGCTCGGTTTCATAATGCGATGCGTCCCGCCCGCAGACACGGGTTGCGGTAACACTTGTGCAGTCATCTGCCCACTCATAGACCGGAGCTCCGTAATCATGACCAAGCGCCGGTACGGTGATATGAGTCCTGTTAATCAGGGTTTCGCAGACAGTACATGTTTTTTCAAGGTCGTATCCGCCGTTTTCCGTACAGGTCGGGCTGACCTCGTTGGTGCGGACAGCCTCGCCCGGCGTATGGCCCTTCGCAGGAATGATCATCTCCTCTTCCGAAACTTCGATTGTGCCGGCTTCGTCTTTGAAGTGTTTATTGCACTGGGTGCACCGGTAATGCGCCGTCATGCCGGTTTCTTCACATTTCGGATCGATTCCCGCAATCTGTTCCATTTGATGGGTATGTTCATCAATGCGTTCTTCTTCAATTTCCCCGCATCTTGAACAGGTACGTGTTCTCACCTGTTTTTCTTCATCCACAGCCCACTCACTCCAGATATGACCGAGTGCCTGATCCGTTTTCGTTTCTCTTGCGAGTTCTTCGCCGCATACCGAACAGTAGACAGCCTCATCATGATGTCCTGCCTGCGTGCAGGTTGGTTTAACAACGGATTCGATCACTGCTTCCGCAGCGGTATGTTCCCCTGTCGCAGGAATGATTTCATCCCGTGTATGAGCGGAATCATTGCGGCAGGTATAGCGCTTCAGACCGGTTTCCCTGCAGGTTGGTTCTTTGACGGTCTTACCCTCATCCCAGTCATGGCCAAGCGCAGGAATTGTTTCCTGTTTTTCCTGTGGCCGGAACGCATCTTCGCTGAATACTGCGATCCATGACGCAAGACCCGGTTCCTCGCAGGTGGGTTCTGTGTCAACCGTCTTCATGGTTTCCGCGGTCTCCTCCTGAATATGCGCGGAGTCCCGCGTGCAGGTACGGGAGGCGGTAACCGTACGGTTGTCCTTTGCCCAGGTGTAGGAAGGTGCTCCCCAGTCATGCCCGAGCGGCTCAATATCCGAACGGATTCTTTCCTGCGCAGAGAATGCAGGATTCGTAAACGCCGCAGTATATTTTGTCTCACCGGGTTCGGTGCAGGTCGGCTCTTTATATACTTCTCCCGAAGCAGTAACTGTTTCGGATTCTTTATGGGAGGAATCTCTTGTGCAGAGACGCTCTGCCGTCACCTGATTGCCCCTCCATGTATAGGACGGTGCTGCCCAGTCATGACCAAGCGGGTTCAGCGGATGAACCACACGGCTGATCTCATAATCACAGTCTTCGATTATGCAGCGTGTCACGGTATCAAACCTACCGTATTCGGTGCAGGTCGGTGCTTTGACATCTTCCCGTACGGTATCCGGCTCATGTTCTCCGACCTTCGCCGCAGAAATCACGGTAAAGAGATCACCACCGGTGGTTGAAACACGCTTGAATTCTGCGTTCTCAATGATCACCGTTGTCGGGGCCGATTCAGACGCATACCCGAACTTCCGCCGGATCTTCATGGAGAAGAAGTAATCTTTACTTCCGACGATTCGTCCGGTATAAGGCTGGCTTCCGGATTCATCATTCACCCAAGCGCTTTGAAGTATTTCGTACCCGCAGTCAGGAAGCGGTTCGATCTGAACCGGATCGGTTCCTGATGTGCCGCAGGCAGGCTGCGTGAGATAGAATCTGGCCTCATCTGCCTTTACGCCATAGAGACAGTAAAGCGTCATATCCGTATTGAGTTCGTCTTCGCTTCCCGGCTGATCGCTGCGGGCTTCCTCCCAGGTTGTATAAGAGGACAGCGGGCTGCGGGCAAAAATGTTTTCCAGGATATAGCCATCCGGTGTTCCGAAATGTTCAAGGATCTGTTCCCTGTTCGCCGCAAGAACTTCCTGAACCTTCGCGCCTCCCGTGATATCGGTAATCACATACGGGCTCACAAGATCTGTTCCGTCCATGGAAGACCAGCGGATGGTTAAAGACAGATCGGAACGCTCTGTCCACTTCGCCGTCACGGTTGTGATATCTTTTGTGATCTTTACTTTGGAGCCAACGGGATATACGGTATTATCCACCGTCCAGTACTGGAACACTCTTCCTTCCGGTGCCGTAAACCCGCACTCCGGAAGCGGATAGTATCCGCCTTTCGCAAATACGACATCCTCCATCGTACCGGTTCCGGCCGGGCTTCCCGCATTAAACTGAATCACAGCCGGATTTCCAAGGACGGCTTCTCCGTCCGCACCCAGTCCGACAGCGTATTTATCCTCATCACTCACAAAGTTTGTGAAGGATCCTTTGCCGTCCAGTCCGATCGTGATCGGAACAGGAAGCGTCACAGTGCTGTCAATGCGTTTGGTGACGCCGAGCAGAGCTTCATCCGTCAGTTCCTGTACCACATTCATTCGCGTATAAGACCCGCTCACAAGGTTCAGGTTGCTTTGTTTATCACCAACGGTATTGTCAATGACCTTGATGGAACCGCCTGCGTTGAGGACGCACTTACTGTCGAGATATACGCCTGCCCATTGTGTCTTTGCGGTGTTGCCGGAGATCTCTCCGCCAAGCAGATTCACGGTTGAGCTGCGCGCAAAGATGCCGGTACCGACATCTGCCGTATTTCCTTTGATGGAACCGCCGGTCATCGTAAAGGTGCCATTGTATACCGATACCGCAGTCGCTATAGCGCCCTGATTGCCGGTGATACTGCCGCCTGCCAGGGTGAACGAACCGCCGTCTTTAATATTCACCGCGCCGGCATACTCTGCTTTGGAGCCTCTTGCGTAAGCGCCGGTGATCTTTCCGGTTGTGCCGGAGTCCGTTACGGTCAGATTTCCGCGCACACGGAACACACCGCCGTCTTCTTCCTGCTCATATTTGAGCATCCGGTTGATTTCATGCCCGTTGAGATCGATCGTAATGTTTTTTCCTTCCGGCACTACAAGCGCAACATCCGTGACACCCGCAATAACATCATCCTGCAGGGTGATAACCTCGCCGTCTCCCGCATTGTTAATACGCTCCTGAAGCTCTGTCCATCCGCTGCTCCAGACCGCCGTCAGGTTCAGATGTTCTTCCGTAAGCAGATAGGTTCCGCCGTTGGGAAGGATCTCATCGGTATCGTTGATCTTCCATCCGGCGAACTTGGCATTTTCCTTGGTGAATCCGCAGGCCGGAAGGGTGTAGTCGACATATCTCGCCGCAACGGTATCGGACATGGTTCCGGTTCCGCCGCCTGCGTTGAAGGAAACAGTTGCCGGAATCGCAAGGATCCCGTCTCCCTCGTCATCTTTGAGAAGGACATATTCAGGGTCGTCACAGAAGAAGCACGAAAGCACGACTTCATACCTGTTCGATCCCCGGATCACGTTGTACACCGGGGTTTCTTCGGTCGGACCTTCGTAAGGGGTAATACCAATGACGGTGTTCAGGGTGAGCGCACCGGTAAGATAAACGGAATCATCCTCGCCGTGAAGCTCGACGTTATTCGGCAGGTTTTCCCCTTTCGTATTCGCTGTAATCTTCACACTCTGTTCGATGAGTAAATGGGAACCGATGTTCGGAATCCACACTCCGGCCCCATGTCCGTCGCTTCCGCATTTGTTGCCGGTGATTTCACCGCCGTCCATTAGCATTGCGTTGGAGTTCAGGAAAACACCGCCGCCGCTGATCGCAGCCTCGTTGTTCGTGATTTTTCCGCCTGACATCTCAAACCGGGAAGCCGACCAGATGCCTGCTCCGTTTGCGGCTTTGTTTCCTGTAATGCTGCCGCCGTTCATAACCAGTCTTGCGCCGTTTGAAACAAGAATACCGCCGCCGTTGCCGGTATTGTTGCCGCCCTTGATGGTTCCCTTCTTCTGGGGATCCGAATCGATCAGGGTCACAATTCCGCCGGCGATTCGCAATGCGGCGCCGTTTTCTTTTGGCTCTGAAAGGTTTCGGTTGATCGTATGCCCGTTCAGATCAATCGTGAAACTGACGTTTGCCGGAGTGACCAGCGCAGTGTCGTCTTCCAACGCGGTAATATCCCGCTCAAGTTTAATTACGGATCCTTCCCTTGCGTTGTTCAGTTTCGCCTGGAAGGACTTCCACGGATTCTCCCATATCGCCTTAAGAGTGATATCTGCCGTAACCGTTATGATCTCATTTTCAAGACAGGTCTTTGAGACATCATTGCCGATCTGCCAGTGATCAAACTCCAGCCCGGAAGGCGGCGTGAACATGCATGGAAGCGCCATATAGATGCCTCCGGCCGCAACCGTTGTCTGCTGGGGTATCAAGCCCTGCCCTCCGTTGGGCGCATAAAAGACTGTCACCGGTTTTCCGAGAATGATTTCGCCGTCCCGGTTCAGTCCGACAACCGTATCGTTCCTGTCGCCATGGATGGAATAGGGTATTTCGGTTCCCCCATATCCGCTGGTTACGATAAACGGGTTCTCTTCTGTGATGGTATTGTTTGTGCTGATATAGATGTTTGCGCCATTGGTAAACGGCGTGCTGACTTCAACGCCCTGACGCGCGGAATACAGATCATCCGGGCTGTCATAGTACGTTGAACGGTTGTCATAAATCTGCGCATTTCCGCCGAGCTTTACAGGGATGGTATAGCGGTTCATTCCGTATACTCCGCCGCCCTGGAAATAAGCGGTGTTGTCTTCAATGATGCCGCCGGTCATTTCAAAACTTCCGAACAGCGCGTCCACACCGCCGCCGCGGCGCCCTGCATTGTTTCCGGAGATGGTTCCGCCATGCATGATGAAACCCGCGTCCTTCTGCAGGAAGACTGCTCCGCCGCAGTCGGCGCTGTTTCCGGCAATCACCCCGCTTTCAAGGGTCAGTGTTCCGCTGACATTGAAGGCTCCGCCGCTTTCCGCATCTGCTGCTGTGCCGGCGATACTGTTGTTTCCGCCGGTGACGGTTCCGCCGGTTCCGGAATCCTTAACTGTGAGGTTTCCTTCAACTTTGAATACATAGCCCTTTTCGACACTTCCTGTTTCCGCAAGACCGCGGCTCAGCGTGTGACCGTTAAGATCGATGGTTACCGTTCTGCCTTCCGGAATTACAAGTCCTTCCTCGGACGCATCTGCGGTAATATCTTCCGTAAGCTGAATCTCCGGTTCGCTTCCGAGAATTCTCTGCTGAAGCACCTGCCATGCGCTTCCGCCCCATTGTGCGGTAAATGTTGTTACATCTTCCGTGATTGTTACGGTTTCGCCCGGCTGATAAATCGTTTCTCCGAGTTTCCAGCCGGTAAATACCTTGTTGGTCAATGTGAAGCCGCATTCCGGAAGTACATACTGCACGCCTTTGCCGGAAGGAACGTCATCCATGGTTCCGGCCGCCGAAGGATCTCCGGCCTCAAAGTGAATCACTGCCGGATACGCAAGCGCATACTGCATGTCTCCGTACGGGACAACCTGATACAGCTCATTGTCACTGGTAAGCACAGCTTCATTGGCGAATTTGCGGAGATTTGATGTAAATACAACCGGTGCGGTTTCCGTTGGAATCTGCTCGGTTGTAAAGCCCATCACGGTCTCTTCATCGAAGTCAGACCGGAAGTACATCGTGGCTCCGGACGGAACGTAAATATTGTTCTCTGCTCCGGCGACTGTATTCCCTGTGACCTTCAGATAATCCGAGATGTTCAGCGCTGCCGTTGTGGCATAGATACCGCCGGCGTTGTTCTGTGCGGTATTACCGGTAACGGTGGCACCGTACACAAGGCATTTGGAGCGATCAAGGTAAAGGCCGCCGCCGTCCGCCGCTTCATTATCTGTGACAGCACTGTTCTCCAGCATCACATAGCCGCTTCCTTCGACATAGCTGTAAATACCGCCGCCGCTGCCCTGTGCTTTGTTTTGAGTGACAGTAACAGTTCTGAGGTCAAGTGTGCCGTAGTTTTCAATTCCGCCGCCGTTTCTCGAAGTATTTCCGCCCTTTACTGTACCGTTTACAAGGCGAAGATAGCCGTAGACCCGGAAAACAGAGCCGTTTTTATCCGGTTCTTCACTGAGCCGATGCCTGTCAATCGTATGACCGTTCAGATCGATTGTGATGGCTTTGCCGGCAGGTATTGTCAGCGGATCAGGATTGCTCCGATCTGCCGTAATATCTGCTCCGATGATAATCGTGTCCCCGGACTGTGCGGCCTCAATGCGCTGCTCAAGATCATACCAGCCGTTTACCCACACTGCAGAAACCGGCAGGATAAGGGAGCCATCTTCTTCCTTATAATCACGGTCCGTTGTATAGAACTTCTGGCCGGGATAAACAATCTGCTTCTGTACGCCGACTTCCCAATGCGCAAAGGTAAACCCACGGGCCGGCATCGTGCACTCAGGAAGCACATATTGGCCAAACAGAGGAGCTTTATCATCCGGCATCGTGTCTTCTGAATGAATCTCGTCTCCGCCGCTGAACCGGACCGTTACCGGCAGGGTCAGAATCAGATTTCCGTTTCGGTCGGAAGAAACCATGCACGTCTCTTTATCGGAAGTGAAAATGTCCATGCTTCCTTTGTAATTTTCCACAACGATATTCGGCTCATCATCCCAAGGTCCCTGGAAGGGCGTGAGTCCGATTCGGCTTTCTGATGAAAGATTATCCGCATTAATGCGGTCATAGCTGGAAATCACAACATTATTCGGGGTATTCGCATCCGTCGCAGTATTGCCGGAAATCGTCACCGTGCCGGAGAGCACAGTCAGATCGGATACGGTCATCGCACCGCCGCGCTGACCGGCGTGGTTTCCGGTGATCGTACTGTCTGTAATGTACAGCGGTTCCTCGCTGTTGGTGCCGATCGCGCCGCTGAATGATCCGGCAGTGTTCTGGGAGATGGTTGTATTGGTGATATATACGGTACCGTTCCAGATCTCAAGAGCGCCGATATTGCCGGCCGCGTTATTGTTCAGCGTGCAGTTTTCAAGCGTCAGAGAAGCGCTGCTGCTGTAATGAATGCCGCCGGCATTTCCCGAAGCGGTATTGTCTGAAATACTGCAGTTTTTAATCACGGTATCTGTGCTGTTATAGATGTCGATACCGCCCGAAGATCCGGCGGTGTTGCCTGTAACAGCGCCTCCGGTAATGGAAAGCGGTCCCCGGCTGCCGATACCGCCGCCGCTGGTGGAAGAGGTGTTCCCCGTAACTATTACATCTTCAAGAACCAGTGTTCCGTCCGACTCAATACCGCCGCCGTTAAATATGTTGTTTCCGCCGGTGATGGTTCCGTTTTTCAGCGTGAGACTGCCGTGAACCAGGAGAACACATCCGTCATTTGCCGGCGCTCCCAGGCCGCGGTTCAGCGTATGTCCTTTGAGATCCAGCGTGATATCCTTCCCCTCCGGAACAACCAGCGCCGTATCGGACGGCCCGGCAGTGAGGTCTTCTGTAAGTTCGATAACCGATCCGCTTTCCGAGCCGGAAAGGAGTTCATTGAGAAGGGCCCATGAAGCGATGGAAGTGTCCATCTTCAGGGAAATGGTGTAGGTGAAGCTGCCGATTGTCACTTCAATATACGGCTGATCCGCCTCTGAAAACTCCGTCAGAATCTTCAGTATCCATTCTCCGTTTTCCACATAGGCGGAAAGAAGGTCTTCTGAACTGACCGTCACCTGTTCCGCTGTTCCGTTCAGATTGACGCCTGTCAGGACTTCATTTACCGGAATTGTCTGGTTCAGATAAACCGGGTATTGCCTTGTTTCATAGGTAAAGACAACTTTGTATATGGAGAATCCCTCGGTTTCCGCAGAGATGGTATGTTCCTGAAGATCCACTTCTGCCGCAAGCTCTTCGGGATTCTGAAGATCCGCTTCTTCAATGTGATAGACAGACGCTTCGACATTCGCATCGGAGAGCTCCGCAAGGGAAAAACGAACCTGTACACGGTCTCCTTCTGCAGGCTGGACTTCATTCCCGTCCGGCCCGAGGACTTTGATGTCAAAGGTATAGGAGGCAGCGATCATGCATGCATCATTCTGCCCTTCAATCGCCGCATCCGTGTACGCTTCCACTTCGGCGGGAACTTCGGTTACAGAAAGCACAGAGCCCGCAGGAAAAACACCCGCATCTGCCGTCACCGTGATTACTGTTCCGTTTACAGATACGGAGTCTTCAAACGGCTCCGCTTCTTCTTCC
>CAJOLG010000061.1 GCA_905235315.1 uncultured Solobacterium sp.
GCGGCACAGCGGCGCAGATTATCCAGTTCCTCGATCTGATCATCGCGGAAATCAATCTGTGCGATCACCGAATCCGCAATTTCATTGCTGTAGCCTTTGGCAATCAGCTTGCTTTTCAGCTTGTTCTGCTTCATGCGGACGCTGGTATCCGGAAGCGAATGCATTGTTTTTCTGGCAAACATCATCGCATCTTCGTATTCCGTGTCCGGCGCTTCCCCAAGCATCGACGCAATCATCTCGGCAGGGATCCCCTTCTTTCGCAGTTCCCTGGAAATCCGCTCTCTGCCAAGCAGGGCGATTTTCATTTTTGAGATGCTTTCCGCGCAATAGCGCTCGTCATCAATATATCCCTTTGATTCAAGCTTTTCCACGATTCCGTTGATAGTTTCGATATCACAGGCCGTATTCCGGGTCAGCCAGTCATAAATTTCCTTGCGGGTACGGTCTTTCGCGGCGATCCGTTTCATACAGCTCTGCCATGCCTTCACCGCATCCTGGCGGTGCTGAATCCGTTCTACCATATCAGCAGAAAGCCGCATGCCTTTCCGGATTCCTTCGTTGTAGTAATCATCCAGGGTCATCAGCAGACGCATGTCTTTACTGGTGTCATGTTTCATATTGACAAGATACAGCTGAACGATATCTCCCTTGACCTGAACATCTTCCACAATCAGCATATGTTCATAGATACTGATGGCCCGCTCATAAACCGCCAGTGCTTTTTCATAAAATATCTCAGCACTCAGCGGACGGATCTGTTCAAGCACACGCTCCTGCAGCGAAGCGAAGTCCGCATCCGAGAGCTGTTCCATCCGGATCAGACGGTTGCTGAGATCTTCCGCATCTTTGAAATACCATCCGGTTTCCCCGTCAATCAGAAGATTTTCAAGAACAATGTCTTTCCGGGCAAGCAGCGGAAGCCCGGCTGCCATTGCCTCAACAAATGTCATGCCCTGAGTTTCCGAAAGGCTCGCGCTCACAAAGAAATCCGCGCTCCGGTAATAATCGGCAACCTGATCAGCCGGCCGGGATCCGGCAAAGATCACATTCCTGCTTCCAAGCTGTGCGGCATATTCCTTCATTCGCTCGAAGTCCGGCCCGTCGCCGACCACAAGCAGCCGGATTTTACATCCTTTTTCGTATGCTCTGTGGAAGCCGTCAATTACAATATCCAGTGCTTTTTCTTCCGCGATCCGGCCAAGATAGATCGCCAGCCGTTCCTCTCTGCCGATACCGAAACTGTCACGGATCTCTGCGGTACGCTCTGAACTTCCGGCAGACGGCGCAAACAGATCAAGATCCAGCCCGGTCGGCACAACATGAATCTCGGATGTGACATGATAGCATTCCAGAAGATGCTTGGTCTTTTCACTCGGCACAATGACCGCAACCGCGGAATCAGACATGTATTTTGAGAACCGCGCCACTGCCTTTTTTGCCTGTGCATCCAGACGTTCGGAATTCAGAAGATTGATGTAATGCGTATAGTCTTCATAAGACGTATGATAGGTGCTTACCAGCGGGATGTTCAGCTGCTTTGCGCAGAAGCGCGCAAAAATACCAACCCCGAATTCTGTCTGTACATGAATCACATCCAGATTCAGGGCCCTCACCTCATTCAGGGCATTGATATGCACCGGCTGGGTGACCGCATATCCGTACAGGTGTTTCACTGTCACTCCGGCCAGGCGAAGCACATCGTGTTCTTCATTCCATTTTGCCCATCCGGTACCGGGTCTCGTCGCAACAACATAGACCTCATGACCGTGCTTTTTAAGCTGATTAAACAGGATATAGGTAGAGTTCGCCACTCCGTTCAGATCGGGTGGAAATGTGTCTGAAAACAATCCGATTCTCATTGGGACACCTCCGTCTGTTCAGTTTTTTTATCGAGAACGACCGGCGGCCGAAGTCTCGTAACGAGAAAGACAATTCCGCCTACCATCATATCAAAGTAATAGGTCATGAATCTCCACAGCAGCATCGTCGGACGAACATTCACCGAACCGAGAATCAGAGAAAACATCAGAAGAAATGTCGCTTCCGTTCCTCCGCTGGCACCGGGAAGCGGAATAAATGCATTGACCATTGCGACAAATGACGCAAGTGTAAGCATATCCGGATACTCTTTTGCCGTAACCTGAAATCCCAGGGCTTTTGCGGACATGAACGGTATGGAATAAAACAGCAGCAGGCGGATGAAATGAATGAGGCAGACTTTTATAACCATCCGTTTATGATGCGAAAGTACCTCTACTTCTTTCTGAAAGCGGACAAGCTGATCCTCAAGCTGTTTCGATGCCTTCTCTTTGTCTTTGATGAGATGAAGTTTTGAGCCGATCTCGATTCCTTTTGTGGAAAGCCAGGTATAGAACCGCGGAAACTTCACCATTGCCCACAGCGTGATAATGACAGCGGAATTCACAAGAAAGCCCAGCAGAACCACGACAAAAAACTGCGAAAACTTCACGTAAAATGTACGGAACTTCATCAGCAGAAGAACAAAAACCGAGGCGACCATCGTGGACTGATAGAGAATAAAGTTCATCCAGAGCACACCGGCAGATTCGGTCACCGGAACCCCCTGTCTGCGGAACAGAAACACCTGGGCAAACTGACCGCCGCTGGCACTGGGGGTAATCTGATTAAAAAAGCCGCCGACAAAGGCATTCTCAATCCCCTGGCGAAGCGAATACCCGGGTCTTGTCAGATTGCACTCTTCCTGCAGCGCGGCCCCATTTAAAATACGGAATCCCAGCATTCCCAGCATGATCAGAACCAGCCATAAACGGTCTGCGTTCTTCAGACGGTCAAATACTTCTGCAGGGTTATCCCGCACCGTGAGATAAAAAACCAGAACCGACAGTCCGATAATCAAAGCAATATTAAATACGTAGTTTGAAAACAGACGTTTCAGTTGTTTCATACCAGATAATTATACTTTTTTATAGATTGCTTCTCAACAAGCGGATAGTTCTTCGTCGGTGACGGTTCTTCCGTCCAAAACGGCTTCATAGACACATTTCAGCTGTCTTCCGATTGTGTCGATCGACCGCTTTCCGGCAACTTCATACCCGGCCGCTCCTGTATG
This sequence comes from uncultured Solobacterium sp., assembly GCA_905235315.1. Classification (GTDB taxonomy): domain Bacteria; phylum Bacillota_I; class Bacilli_A; order Erysipelotrichales; family Erysipelotrichaceae; genus Bulleidia. The sequence continues at coordinate 3,092 of CAJOLG010000061.1, forward strand.
CGGAAGCGTGTGTTCAATGCATCCCCGGATGACCGAAACAAACCCTTCATTATCGGTTTCCTTATAGCAGTTTGTTCCGCTCACAAGCCATGGATCAAATGCGCCGATATCCCGTACGATCACCTGCTGGCGGGATGCGAGAGCTTCCAGGACGACAATCCCCTCTGTTTCCTCATACGAAGGAAAGAAGAATACCGAGGCATCCTGGAACGCGCCCTGAATGATCGGACCTTTTACATATCCCGGAAAACTGCAGTTCTCCGGATGATATGCAATAGCATCGTTGATCTTCTGCGGGACGGCAAGGGATGCGATCTCACCAAACCAGATAAACCGATACTCCGGAAGCGCCTCCGCCACCTTCACAAAGTCGAGAATCCCCTTTCGTTCAAACGGCAGCCCGACTCCGAGCACCACCTTTTCTGTTCCGTTCAGCCGGAAATAGCTGCGGAATGCCTTAACCTTTTCAGGATCCGGGGCGAACAGGGAAAGATCGATCCCGTTGGATATCGCGTAGATCGGTTTTTCAATCCCGTAATTCCGGATCAATCCGCGCGAATACGGGGTCGGGGTGATAATAGCATCCCCTTTGGAATACAGGGAAACCAGGGAATGCTTTACCAGCGGCGAAAGAAGATTGGAAAAGACAAAGCTGTTGCGGAAATCCTCTTCTGTGCTGTGGGCGTGATAGACCACTTTTTTGCCAAGCCTGCGGGCATGGGAAATAATGGCATCACTGTTGATTCCGCAGGTGTTGATATGAAGAATATCATAGTCTTCATCCCAGGGGTCGGTTGTATATTCAATGCCCTGTGAGGCGAGCGCTGCTTTCTGATGTTCAAACGCACGGCCGATTCCGGAGGTCTGAATCAGGCTTTCACTTTCAAAGTAAAGTAGTACTTTCATGCTTTTTATTTTACCCTTTTTTATGCATAAACGCTCTGATTGACCCAATAATTAAAAACTCTCCCCGTTTCCGGGGAGAGTCTTTCACATAAGGAATCTGGTCAGTGATCAGGCATCCTGCATGTTTTTCTTGCTGACGAGCTTGTTGTAACGTGTCTGAGCATCGGACAGTGTCTTTGCGAACGCTGCTTCCGCTGCTTCCTGACCCTTGAGCTTCGGCAGGTTGAAGTAACGAGCCTCGTTCATGAGGAAGTCATGGAACTTATCCCAGTTCGGCTCCTTGGAGTCGATCTGGAGCGGTTTCTCAAGACGCGGGTCATAACGGTACAGGGTTACATAGCCGCATTCAACAGCTGCCTTCTGTACCAGCGGTGCCTTGATGAGGCCGCCCTTAATTCCCTGCTCAGCGCACGGGCAGTATGCGATAACGATCGAAGGTCCGTCGTAGCTTTCTGCTTCTTTCAGAGCCTTGATTGTCTGCATCTGGTTCGCACCCATGGAAACGGAAGCTACATAGCAGTGACCGTATTCCATAACGATCTGACCGAGATCCTTCTTGGCGAGTGCCTTTCCGCCTGCAGCGAACTTCGCGATGGAAGCAGCCTGCGAAGACTTGGAGGACTGTCCGCCGGTGTTGGAGTAAACTTCGGTATCGAGAACGAGGACATTCACGTTCAGGTTGTTTGCCATGACATGATCGAGTCCGCCGTAGCCGATATCATAAGCCCAGCCGTCGCCGCCGATGATCCATACGGACTTGCCGACGAGATCGCGTTCCATATCGAGGAGAGCCTTGACGTCTTCGTTCGCAGACGCCTTGACATCCTTGATGAGCTTATCCTTGACAGCACGCTGTGCGTCACGGTCATCCTTCGCAGCGAGATATGCTTCGAAGTCTGCCTTGAGTTCCGGTTCAACCTTGTCCAGATTGTCTTCCATGATCTTAAGGATCTTGGAATCCTTGAAGGACTGTGCAATCGCCATACCGAAGCCGAACTCAGCGTTGTCTTCGAACAGGGAGTTTGCCCATGCGACACCATTGTTGTCCTTATCGGTAACGAACGGTGTGGACGGTGTGGACGAGCAGTAGATCATCGTACAGCCGGTTGCGTTGGCAACGAGCATATCCTTACCGAACAGCTGCGATGTCAGACGGTAGTACGGTGCTTCTCCGCATCCCGGGCAGCAGCCGGAAACTTCGAAGTACGGCATCATCAGAGAGACGCCTGCTTCGGTTGCCGGGTTGCCGTACTGCGGCTTGTACTCGGTTTCCTTGTACAGATAATCTGCGACCTTGTCCTGGCTGAGCTGAGTGTTGACTTCCTGTGCTGTGAGCGCTTTTGCCGGGCATACTGTAATACATACGCCGCAGCCGACACAGTTCATCGGAGACAGCTGGATACGATACTTGAGGCCTGCTTCGTTGGCACCCTTGTATGCAGGTGTCGGATCCTTGACGGACCATTCTGCACCTTCCTTCGCAGCGATTGCGGAAGCGTTCGCTGCTTCTTCCGGTGTCAGGAGGAACGGACGGATTGTAGCGTGCGGGCATGCGAATGCGCACTTGCCGCACTCAACGCACTTCGAGGAATCCCATGCAGGAACCTGCGCAGCGATGTTTCTCTTTTCACGGAAGGAGACGTTCTCAGGAATGGATCCGTCGAGTACGCCGTACTTCAGGAAGCTGGAAACCGGCATATCATAGCCTTCAAGCGCATTGATTCTCTGAAGGTTATTGTCGAAGTATTCATCACCGGTCTTTGTGATGAGGCTCTTGTCATAGGTGAGATCAGCCCATTCCGGCTTGACGGTCACTTCAACAAGACCTGTGGAACCCGCATCGATTGCGGAGATGTTTGCGTTGACAACATCCTCACCCTTACGTGCGTAAGTGTGACGAGCGGAATCCTTCATGAGCTCGAGGGACTTCTCGAACGGCATGATCTGCGGATTCAGCTTGAAGAATGCGGACTGCAGGATCGTGTTTGTATGACGGCCCATATGGCATTCCATCGCAAGCTTGTTCGCATTGATGATGTAGAACTTCGCTTTCTTCTGTGCAAGTCCTGCCAGCATCCGGTTCGGCAGATGGTCTTCAATCTCTTCCGCCGAGAATGTGGTATTCAGCAGGAATGTTCCGCCTTCCTTCAGGTTGCGGACCATATCAAACTTGAAGCAGTAGCTTTCAAGCGAGCAGGAAATGAAGTCTGCCTTATCGATATAGTACGGGCTGTGGATCGGGCTCTTGCCGAAACGCAGATGGCTGCGGGTAACGCCGCCGGCCTTCTTGGAGTCATATGCGAAGTAAGCCTGGGAATAGAGATCGGTGTTGTTGCCGATGATCTTAACCGTGCTCTTGTTAGCGCCGACGGTACCATCGGATCCAAGACCGTAGAACAGGCAGCTGGTGTAATCCGCATCAACAGTGATGTCAACCGGAGCCAGGGACAGGTTCGTCACATCATCATCAATACCGATTGTGAACTCTTCTTTCGGGTTGTCCTTCTTGAGTTCTTCATATACAGCGTTGATGTGGGACGGGTTTGTGTCCTTGGAGGACAGACCGTAACGGCCGCCGGTGATGACGAGATCCTTGTGCTTGCGGAGTGCATAGCAGACATCAAGGAACAGAGGCTCTCTGGTGCCCTGCTCTTTTGCCCGGTCGAGAACCGCGATCTTCTTCGCAGTTGCCGGAAGCACGGCTTCGAGATACTTCTCGGAGAACGGACGATACAGGTAAACCTTGATCAGACCAACCTTCTCACCGCGTGCTACGAGTGTGTTGATGGTTTCTGTAATGGTATCGGTGACCGAACCCATCGCAACAATGATACGTTCTGCATCCGGAGCGCCTACATAGGTAAACGGTGCATAGTCTCTTCCGGTATGCTCGGAGATTGCCTTGAAATACTTCGCTGCGATATCAGGAACGTTTGCGAAGTGCTCGTTCTGTGCTTCAGACGCCTGGAAGTAAATATCATCGTTCTGCGAGCCGCCGCGTGTAATGGCGTTTCCGTGCGGGTTCAGTGCCTTGGCACGGAATGCCTCGACCTTCTCCATCGGGAGCAGGCTCTTGAGGAAGTCATAGTCCATGACTTCAATCTTGTCGATTTCGTGAGAAGTACGGAAACCGTCAAAGAAATGCATCACAGGAACAGAACCATCGATAGCGATCAGGTGTGCAGCACCCGCGAGATCCATACAGTCCTGAACGCTGTGGGAGCACATCATGACGATACCGGTCTGACGGCATGCATAAACATCCTGATGATCGCCGAAAATTGACAGTGTGTGAGTAGCGAGGGATCGTGCCGCAACATGAACTACGCCCGGCAGTAACTCACCCTTGAACTTGTAGAGGTTCGGAATCATCAGCAGAAGACCCTGGGAAGCAGTGAATGTAGCCGCGAGCGCTCCGGCCTGGAGTGCACCGTGGACAGCACCTGCTGCGCCGCCTTCTGCCTGCATTTCAACGACTTTTACCTTGTCGCCGAAGACATTGGTACGTCCGGCTGTCGCCCAGTCGTCAACGTTTTCCGCCATCGGAGATGACGGGGTGATCGGATAGATACCTGCTACTTCCGTAAACGCATATGCGGAATGCGCTGTAGCGGTATTTCCGTCCATTGCTTGGAAAACCTTTTTTTCTTGACTCATATGTCCTCCTGTATTTCTACTGGTAAATTATAAAACAAATGAAAGCGTTTTTATCACCGGATTTCCGGTTTATGAAAGTTTACCTATATAAAAAACCGGACCGCATAAGCGTGCCCGGTACAGATCAGTTCTGACCCATGGATTTCATGACTGCTTTGATCTGTGCTTCGCTGGGTTTTCTTCCCATCTGCATGAACATCGCACGGATCTGTTTTTCCGTAATCGGAGGGTTTTCCTTCAATTGTTTTTCAAATGTTTTGCGTGTGAAATAGTAACTGATCGCTGCTCCGATAATGCCGCCGATCACAAGCCACAGCAAGGATGACCAGAATTCTGTCATAATCGTTACCTCCCTGGTTCATAATTCCGATGAGGCTATTATAGCCGCTCGGCTGCCGTAATTCAACGCAGCAATTTTGATATAATCTCTCTATGCGCACGATAAATACCATCCTGCTTTCCGCGCTTCTTCTGCTGGGAAGCGGAACAGCGGTAAGAGCTGAGGAGTATCCCTATCAGGAAGAAGACCACCCGCCGATCACCAGCGGATATCTGTATCTCACGGATACCGATAACGGACAGGTGCTTTGGACCGTCGGCGGAGAGGAACGGATCTACCCCGCATCAATGACGAAAGTAATGTCTGCCGTCATCATGATCGAGGGCTGTCCCGAACTGGAAGAAACCGTACGCATTACCGATGCCATGTGGAGCGGCCTCATCGAAGCCAATGCGTCTGTCGCAGGATTCCTGCCGGGAGATGAGCCGACCGTGCGGGAACTCCTGTACGGCGTTCTTCTTCCAAGCGGCGCCGATGCGGACAATGCGCTGGCGATGACCTACTTCGGCGGTACCGGCCCCTTTGTGGACCGGATGAACCAAAAGGCGGCCGAACTCGGCATGGCCTCAACGCATTTTGCCAACTGCACCGGGCTCCACGATCCGGATCACTATTCCACCGTGCACGACATTTCCATCCTCATGGAATATGCCCTGCAAAACCCCCTGTTCTGTGAAATCCTCGGCACCCGGGAATATACCACCCGCCCGCTTCTCTCCCATCCGGAGGGCCTTACGCTGGAATCCACCAGCTGGCCACTGATCAACGACGGACCGGATACGTATGCGATTCCCGGTTTTCTCGGCGGTAAAACAGGCTACACCGTACCGGCCGGAAGATGTTTCACGTCGCATGCGGAATTCAACGGGATGCATCTTGTCCTTACCACCGCGCATTCCGAAGGAACCGGACATCTTGCGGATGCCGC